>CALGAO010000042.1 GCA_937957685.1 uncultured Paenibacillaceae bacterium | reverse complement strand
AGGACCAGGCATTGTTCTAGCATCCAGCATGAGAGAGGTGAACTTCGCATGAGATCCAATGATATGAATCAGACGCTTGTGAACCTGTTCTTCATCCTGGCGTCAGCCGCTTGCATCTTTCCGTTCCTGCTGCTGTTCATCGCGTCTTTCTCGAGCGAGCAGTCCATCCTGACGAAAGGCTATTCGTTGTTTCCGAGCGAATGGAGCCTGGAAGCTTACAGATACCTGTGGAGAAATGTCGATGCGATCGGCCGCTCCTACGGCATCACCGTGCTGATCACCGCTGTGGGCACAACGGTCGGGCTGTTCATCTCCGCGCTGCTGGCCTACCCGCTGTCGCGCACGGATATGCCGCTCAAGAATACGCTCAGCTTCATCGTCTTCTTCACGATGCTGTTTAACGGCGGGCTGGTGCCGACCTATCTGATCTATACCGAAGTGTTCCATATCAAGAACACGCTGTGGGCGCTGATCGTTCCGGGCCTTCTGACGAACGGCTTCTTCATCCTGCTCATCCGGACGTTCTTCAGAAACTCCATACCGAAAGAGGTTATCGAATCCGCCTACATCGACGGGGCGGCGGAGTTCAAGATCTTCTTCCGCATCGTGATGCCGCTGTCGCTGCCGATCCTGGCGACGATCGGCCTGATGCTCGGCATCGCCTACTGGAACGACTGGTTCAACGGGCTCATCTACATCACCGACAGCAAGCTGTACAGCCTGCAGAACCTGCTCAACCGGATGCTGCAGAATATCCAGTTCCTGCAGCAGACGAATCTGGGGGGAAGAGCCGAAGGCGCCACATCGCTTCCTACGAATGCGGTTCGCATGGCGATGGCCGTGATCGGGATCGTGCCGATCCTCCTCATCTATCCGTTCTTCCAGAAGTTCTTCGTCAAGGGTCTTACCATCGGTGCGGTGAAAGGCTAGGCCTTGTTCGAAGCTCATGCTTCGATTGGCATATCAACCAACAACACTTGAAGGGGAGTTGTGCACATGAAGAAGAACAAGCTTGCTTTAGGGTCACTTCTGATGGCGATCATCCTGCTGATCACGGCTTGCAGCGGCTCTGGCGGCGGGGGAGGGAGCCAGTCGGGCAGCGGCGGTGGCGGCTCTTCCTCCGACGGCGGGAAGCCTGTGGAGATCGTCATGGCTTATCTGGCCTTTACCGATGTATCGGATATTCAGACCGTAGAAGATGAGATCAACAAGATCGCCAGAGAAAAGATCAACGTCGTCGTCGACCTGATGCCGATCGACGGCGCTGCCTGGACGCAGCAAACCAACCTGCTGCTGGCGGGCAACGAGAAGATCGACATCATCCTGACCTCTTCCTTCTTCAACTACAACAGCCAGGTGTCCAGAGGCCAGCTGCTGGAGCTGGACGAGCTTCTGGAGCAATACGGTCCGGAGATCAAGAACACGATGCCGGAAGCAATCTATAACGGCACGAGGATCAATGGCAAGATCTACGGCATCCCGAGCGTCAGGGACTTCGCGGCAGATTATGGCATGGTCATGCGCAAAGACCTGGTCGACAAATACAACATCGATCTGTCGAAGGTGAAGACCTGGGCAGACCTGACCGGAGTCTTCAAGGTGATCAAGGAAAATGAGCCGGGCATCGTGCCGCTCGTGCCAACCACGCAAACGTACCAACCGACGCGAGCCATGTATTCGCCTGAGATCGATCCGCTGGGAGACAGCCTCGGGGTCATCCTGATCGACGATCAGGACAAGAAGGTGGTGAACCTGTACGAGCTGGATCTCTATCGCGAGAAGCTTGAACTGGTCAAACAATGGTATGATGCCGGATATCACAGCGCTGATGCGGCGACAACGCAAGAGGCCAGCGCCAACGTGGTGAAAGCTGGCAAAGCTTTCGGATACTTCAATAACCTGAAGCCGGGATATGCGATCCAGGAAAGTCAACTGACCGGCTACGAGATGGTCAGCGTCTCCCTGTCGCCGGCTGTCATCCAGTCCAACAGCGCCAGCTCCTTCATGATCTCGATCGCGCGCAATTCCACGGATCCGGTGGCCGCGATGAAGTTCCTGAACCTGCTGTATACCGATCCGGACGTGATGAATCTGCTCGCCAACGGGGTCGAAGGCAAGCATTATGTGAAGAAGGACAACGGGTTCATCGGGAAGCCTGAAGGCGTAACGGAAACCGGCTATCAATTCAACCAGTGGGAGATCGGCAACAACTTCCTGACCCTTGTCTGGGAAGGCTGGGATGCCGATATCTGGGAGCAGACGAAGAAGTTTAACGAGTCCGGCAAGGTGTCGCCTGCCCTTGGCTTCAGCTTCGACCAGACTCCGGTCAAGTCCGAGGTCGCTGCGGTGACCAACGTGCAGAATCAGTATTTGGTCGGTCTGGAATCGGGTACGCTTGAGATCGAGATGCTCGACAACTTCATCAATGAGCTGAAGGCGGCCGGCATCGACCGGATCATCGAAGAGAAGCAAAGACAGCTCGACGAATGGGCGAAGGCGAACGGCAAGAAGTAATATGAACAGGATAATCAGAAAGGTTGGCCCCCGAGTCCTGGCGGACCGGGGCCAGCCGATTGTTGTTGGCGCACGGGGATGCGTCTGGAACGCATCAAGGACATAAAAGAGGCTGTCCGTCAAGTCGCTTCAGACTGAAGGACAGCCTTGGTTTATGATCAGGCGGAAGCCTGGATTGCCGTTGTCTGCGGTCAGATCGGGAGATCGCGATTCGGCTTACCGGTTCTCCAGATCCTTCACGCCCGCATGGATCGTGTTGAACAGATCCTCGAGATTCGCTTCCTCGATGCAGGAGAAGGCGACGCGCAGATCTGTGTCGCCCAGCGCGATCGTGCCGATGCCGTACTTGTCGAGCAGATGGACGCGCAGCGTCTCCGCCGGCACGGTCTTCAGCTTGAGGCACATGAAGTAGCCGGAGTTAAACGGATAGTACTCCCAGGCATCGTCGAATCGGCCGCTGTCGAGCAGCTCCTTCACCTTGTTCGCGCGGCTCTTCATGATCGCGTATTTCTCCGCCTTCTGCGCCGCGAACTCAGGCGACTGAAGCGCGTGCAGCACGAAGGTCTGCGACGGATGCGGACCGCTGGAGATCGTCGCGCGGATGATGCCGAGCGTCTTCTGCTCCAGCGCGTCCAGCGCGGCCTGGCTGTCATAGGAATAGGTGATGAAGCCGACGCGGAAGCCCCAGACGTACTCTTCCTTCGTCGCTCCGTCCACCTTGACCGCAAGCACGTTCTCGTGCAGGCAACCGAGCTGCGCGAACAGCGACTCATGCAGCGAATCCTCGAAGAACAGGCCGAAGTAGGCGTCGTCGGTCACCGCGACGATCCTGATCCCGGCTTCCGCGCCGGCGCGCACCGCGGCGACGATCGCTTCGCCTTCCTGTCTGCCTGGCGTATAGCCGGTCGGATTGTTCGGGAAGTTCAGGACGACGATCGCCTTGCCCTTGTCCTTCTGCGCCAGGATCGCCTCCTTCAGTCCCTCCGAGTTGAACAATCCTTCCTTATTGTAAAGCGGGAAATGGACCAGCTCTGCCCCGCGGCGGATGCCGAAGGTCAGCTCATAGTTCTCCCAGTTCTTGTCCGGATAGATCACCGCATCGCCTGCATCGGCGAACAGGTCAGCGACGATGCTGAGTCCGTGCGTCAGCGCGTTGGTGACGATCGGCGTGCTGATCGGCTTGCTCTTGAGCAGCGGGCTCTCCTGCAGCATTTTCTGCTTCCAGGCCTCGCGCAGCTCAGGCTTGCCCGCCGGCGGCGCATAAGTGTACAGGTCCTTCGGCTGATAGGCGGACAGCGTGTCCTGGATGACCTTGAGGTGCATCGGTTTGCCATGCTCGGTGGCGATGCCGATCGTGGCGTTGTATCGGGTTGCTTTCTTGCCTGCCTCCGCGGATTGGTTCAGAATGCCCTCCTTCGGGAAATAGATCTGCTTGCCCAGCCCGGACAGCATCTCATAGACGCGAGGCGCTTCCCTCTGCAAGGTATCGTTCAGTCTCTGTGCTTGCGGGTTCATCAACGTTCATCCTTCCATATCAAGATCCAAGATCGTCATGAAGCTTTGCAGCGCAATGTCTGGCTATGATCGCACATGAAAAATCAGGATTATATTATAGCATCTCCAACGTGGGAAAGTCACTTGTTCGGCGGTATGAACGATGATTTTTCATCCCACATTCGCCGGCATTAGGATCACTTGTGCAACGTGCCCAACGCCTCACCCATCTTCACCTTCAGGTTGATCATCAGGTCATGGCGGGGCGTGAAGATTCCATTCTCAAAAAGCAGCACCACCGTCGAGCCGAATTCGAACATGGCCAGCTCATCTCCCTTGTCCACCACATCGCGCTGCGGTTCCGTATAGCGGATGCTGCTGACATTCAGCGCGCCAACCTTGACGATGGCGATCTCTCCGGCAGCGGTCATCAGATAGGTGACGAGCCGCTCGTTGCGGCTCAGCACGCGGCGTATGTGTCGCATGCCGTATTCATTGACCGGGTAAGTCTTGCCCCGGATATGTTCACGTTCCACGATCTTGCCCGCGGCCGGGACATGGATGCGATGATAGTCAGCGGGGCTCAGGTACAGGATGACATAGAATCCATGCGTGTAGTTCACGCATCGCGGCGAACGATCAAGCAGCTCCTCCAGCGTATAGTCTTGCCCCTTGATGTTCAGCAATTGTCCGTCCCTGATCTCACCTGCCCCTGTGATGAGCGCATCCACCGGACTGATCACCGCATCCGGAGCGGGATCGATCGGCCGGCTGCCCGGCTTCAGTCGGCGCGTGAAAAATTCATTCAAGGATTCATAATGCTCGAGCGGCTTCTCCGCTTCCCCGGCGGCGATCTGGTAAGTCCTCACGAAGGAAGGGATCAACTTGCGGCTAAACCTGGATCGGGCGATGCGGCCGGCAGTTCGGGATATTCCCTTGCGGCTCGACAGCTCGGTCAGGAGTCGAAATAGCGATTGGATCAAACGAACTCACCTCATAGGGCTATATTGACATATCCGGTCTGAGGAATCAACCGGATCGGTCACATGATAGCCCATAAGACTCAAATTTTATCCTCTCCCCCGTACTGATGCACCCACACGCTCTTGCCGTAACTGATCGGCTGGTAGTATACCCGGGCCCATTCGTTCATCAGCCCGCCTTCCTGGAAGCTGTAGCGAAGATCCCGGCAATTGCACTCGATGAACATCGGGAAGCCCTGCTCCGTGATGCCGATATCCAGCCCGAGATCCGCCAGATTCGGCAGCTGCCGGCCGAGGTGCGAAGCGATCTCCAGCGCCAGCAGGCTGACGCTCTGCCGCACCGCGTACGGATCGAGCGCAGGATGGCCGTGCAGCAGATGCTCCAGCGTATAGACGGTGCCGCCCTGCGCGACGTTGGTCAGGAACCTCCTGGCGGGCGCTGCCTTGCCGACGATGCCGGTGACCTGCCATTCGCCGCTGCCGTCCCGTTGCACGGATACCCGAAGATCGAAGGGGCGCTGCATATAGGTGGCCAGCGGGATGCGCTCCTGCACGAGGTACGTCCGCATGCGAAGCGCGGCGCGCAGTGCGGCAGGCAGAGCGGTGCGGAAGACGGCAGTGCGCCATGCACGGCGGGTGCGGTCGGGATAGACCAATCGCCATGAACGGCCGGCTTGCTCCAGCAGCATGATGCCCCGGCCGATGCTGCCTCTGGCCGGCTTGAGGATCAGGCTGTCGTGCCGGGTCATCATGGCGCGAATGGCAGAGACGGTCGCCAGTCTGGTCTCGGGCAGATGTCTCCTCAGCCGTTTATTCTGCATGAGCAGGCGGTGAATGAACCATTTGCTGTAGCGGGTATGCCGGTTGAAGATGAAGACGCCTCTCGCTTGCAGCCTGACGATCTTCCGTTCCGCCGGCCGCTTCAGGTGAATCGCCCGGTTGTGGATGACCGGGGGCAGCGGGATCGTGCGCGCCGCATAGCAGCGAGTGCCGCTACCGATCGGGATGAGCGCCTTGACCGTCATCTCCCTGAGCGATATATCCTTCAGCCGGAAAAAGCAGATCTGACAGTCCAGGCTCTCCGCAGCCTGCTCATACAGGTGGATCGCCTCATGATCCGCTCTTCCCCGGGAGATGCCGCGGAACGTCCGGTCATTGAGCAGGATGCCGACGGCAGGTCGATTCATGTCCAAGATCAGGGCACCTCCTTGAGATCCGTTGATGATCCGGATCGTATGCTCCGTGTCCGATAGACGGATAACGGTTGTTTCCCAGACATCCTATGCGTGACAGGCGTTCATGGTATGGATGGCTGCACCGGGAGGGGGTTCGTCTATTTTTGGCACTCAACGCGGCGGACATCGATACGATAGATATACAAGGAATTCCTGGCTGGCGCGAAGTCTTCGGGACTTGGGCGGCAGCCTTCGATGATCCATATGACGCATAAGAGGTGAGAGGCTTGCCGATTGAGGTTGCTGTTGTATGTCCTGGCCAATTCGCGGCGGCGACGGAGCGCAGCAGCTCCGTGGAACGTGTGGCGCATGAAGCGGCGAGCAGACTGCCCGAACGGTTCCGCGTGACCATCTACAGCCGCAGGACGGATGACGCCGAAGCGGTTAAGCGCGCGTATCCGGCCGTTCATCATCGCATCCGGGCGACCAGCCGCACGCAATATATCCGCCTCGTGCTGCGAAACCTCTCGGCCCATCCGCCGGACATCATCCAGGTCGAGAACCGTCCGTTCATCGCCGGGCTGATGCGCCGCAGATTCCCCCGCCTGCCGCTGATCCTGTCGCTTCATTCCACCACCTTCGTCAATCCCCGCATCTACGGGAAGAGACAGCTTCAGGCCTGCTTCGACCAGGTGGACCGCATCGTCGTCAACAGCGAATATCTGGCCGGATGGCTGTCAGGCCGATTCGCCATTCCTTCGCGCAAGCTGCGCATCTGCAGCCCGGGGGTGGATGCGGATGCCTTCGCCAGCAAATATACCAGGGCCGGCAGGGAGCAGGGAGCGGCGTTAAGGGAGGAGCTCGGCTACGAGCACAGGAAGATCATCCTGTACATGGGCCGGCTCGTGCCGATCAAAGGCGTTCATCATCTGCTGGAGGCGCTGCCGGATGTTCTTATGGAACACGACGATACGGTGCTCGTCATCTGCGGCAGCGCAAGGGTCGGCTCGGATCGGCTGACCGATTATGTGCGCGGGCTGCACAGGCTCGGCAATACGATGCCGCGGCATGTGCGGTTCGTCCCTTACGTGGCGCATTCCTCGGCGCCGGCCTGGTATCAGGCGGCCGATGTCGTGGCGGTGCCATCGGCCAGCGAGGAGGCATTCGGGCTTGTCAATGCCGAAGCGCTCGCCTGCGGCACGCCCGTCGTCGCCACGCGGGCCGGGGGCATCGTGGAGATCATCCGCCATGAGGAGAACGGTCTGCTCGTCGATCCGGCGCATATGAAGCAGGGCCTGGCCCACTCGCTGAGCCGGCTGCTGCGAGATCGGCAGCTGCGGGAGCGCCTGGGGCGGCAGGGGGCGGAGATGGTCCGGCGGCAATTCACGTGGCACAACACGGCGGCAAGCTATGCCGAGCTGTATGACCGATGCGTGCAGGCCATCCGGAGAAGGGCATGAGACAGCTGTTGCAACAGGCGGCAAGCGTGCAGCGCGCAGGACGTGTCAGGATGCGAAGTAAGCGTGTCCGCACAAGGTCGTCCTGAGCATGCTGCGGGTACGGTGTCGCAGAACGGTACAGGATGCGGTGTGAATGCCGCATCGCAGGCCGGTCGGCTCCGCAGACGATCCGCGGCGCGGCGGACGCAATATTCGGCCGCTGACCGGTACGCCAGCCGTTGCATGCGATGGCCTGTTTCATAGGATAAGAAGGACACCTACCGCTGATGAAGGAGGCCAAGTTGTCATGACTGCCAGATTATCGGTCATTATCCCGCTGCTCAACGAGCGGCAGACGATTGCCTCCGTCATCCGGGAGTGTTATGCGCTGGATCGCGAAGCGGAGATCGTGGTTGTCGCGAACGGAACGACGGATGGCAGCGCCGAGATCGCGCGCCGCTGCGGCGCGACGGTCATCAGCTACGACCGCCCGCTCGGCCATGATGTCGGGCGGAGTGTCGGCGCCAGGCGGTCGAGCGGCGAGGTTCTGCTGTTCGTCGATGGAGATATCGTCATCCCCGCCGCCATGCTACGGCCCTTCGTCGAGACGGCGATGGCCGGAGCGGACATCGTGCTGAACGATTACTCCGGGCCGGTGCATCTCAAGCATGCGCATGATGTGGTCGTGGCGAAGCATGTGCTGAATGCGGCGCTCGGCCGCGCCGATCTTCGCGGCATGTCGCTCAGCGCGGTGCCGCATGCGATGAGGCGAAGCGCCGTCGAGCAGATCGGCTATGAGCATCTGGCGGTGCCGCCGCTGGCGCATGCGATGGCCGTGTACCACGGGCTTCGCATCCAGGCTGGGCCAAGGGTGCCGGTTGGCAGGCTCAACCCGCTGCGCAGCCATCGGCGGAACGGCGATCCGACCGGCCGCCTGATGCTCGGCGACCATCTGGAAGCGCTGGATTGGCTGCTCAGGCAAACGGGCGAACGGGGCAACAGACATGACTACGGAAGGCGCAGGAATGAGGTGAGCGGCAGTTGAGGCTATCCAATCGTCCGAAGGCCCGGCGAGCGCGAAGCGGCTCCCGGAAGCCTCGCGCCCGGCTCCTGGAGCTGAGCCGGGCGCGCAGCCGCCGGCGCTCGTCTGGCCGCAAGGCCGCCAGGGGGATCGGCCGCCTGTCCTCGCGCAGGTTCGTCCGCAGAAGCCCGCTTCGAAGGAAAGCCGGAGCCGCTCGACAGCCCGGCGCAAGGTTCGGGAGGGCGGGCGGCAGGCTGGGGACGCGCGCGAAGTTTCGCCGCAGCATGGCGGCTGTCGTCACATGCAAGGATGAGCAGCATACGCTGCCTCTTGTGTTAAGAGAGCTGGAGCGATTGCCGTTTCAGGAGATCATCGTCGTCATCAACGGCTCAACCGATCGCAGCCTGGAGCGGGCGCTGCAACATCGCAGGACGACGGTGGTCTGGCTGCCGGAGGCGCTTGGCCACGATGTGGCCCGCGCAGTCGGGGCCAGGCTGACCACCAGCAGCATCGTTCTTTTCATGGACGGCGACGTTCCCGTCAGCGCGGAGGACCTCGTGCCTTTCCTGCGCTCGGTGGAGCGGGGAGCGGACCTCGCTCTGAATGACCTGTCGCCGTTTATCGGCAGCTTCGCCGAGCAGGATCATGTGACGCGGTTCAAGACGTTCCTGAACCGGGCGCTCGGCCGCGTCGATCTGGCGATGAATTCGATGACGGCGGTGCCGCA
>CALGAO010000041.1 GCA_937957685.1 uncultured Paenibacillaceae bacterium | reverse complement strand
ATCGTTTTCGGAAAATACAGCCGCCGATTTTAAAAAGAAACTAGCGAAGCTTGAGGCTGAGAAAATCGACGGGCTCATTATCGACGTGCGCGGCAATCCGGGGGGCTATTTGCAAAGCATCGAGGAAATTTTAAAAGACCTTGTCCCGAAACATAAACCGTACGTGCAAATTGAAGAGCGCAATGGCGACAAGCAAAAATTTTATTCTGATATAACAGAGAAAAAGCCATACCCGATCGTTGTGCTCATTGACAAAGGCAGTGCGTCGGCATCGGAAATTTTAGCGGGAGCGATGAAGGAAGCCGGCGGTTACAAGCTCGTCGGTGAGACGACGTTCGGTAAAGGAACGGTGCAGCAGGCGATTCCAATGGGCGATGGCAGCAACATTAAGCTGACGCTTTACAAATGGCTGACGCCGGATGGGCATTGGATCCATGGAAAAGGAATCAAGCCAGATGTGGCCGTTGAGCAGCCTGAGTTTTTCCACGTCGCTCCGCTTCATGTAGAAAAACCGTTCACGTATGATATGAATGATGAACAAATTGCGAATGCACAAAAAATGTTAAAAGGACTCGGTTTTGACCCGGGCCGTACGGACGGCTATTTCAGCAAAGAAACGGAAACAGCGGTGAAAGCATTCCAAAAAGCGAATAAGCTTCCGGCCACCGGTCGTATCGATGAAACGACGGCTAACGTACTGCAAACAAAAATTATGGAAGCGATCCGCGATCCGAAGCACGATGTACAGCTGAAAGCGGCATTACACGTATTGTTCCCATAAACAGCGATGGGGCTCCCAACCAAGGGAGCTCTTTTCTATCAACATGAGCGTTTCGTCTCGGGATGAAGTGTCAAATCCATTCATGAACGTTTTTGTGCAAAAAAAAACGCCCTGCATGGGACAGAGCGCATGGGCCTTAAGCAAACAATCCCATCACCCGCCCGAGGCCGCGCCGTTTCCGCTTTGGTTCCTTCGGTGTTTCGTGGGAGGAAGGCGGCCGATTGTTCAGCTGCTGTTCAAGACGGGCGACAAGCTGCTCGAGGGCAGTGAGGCGGGCAGCGATTTCTTCCATTTCCTTTCGATGATGAAGCAGTTGGACCGAAACAACATCATCGGCTTTTTGCTCCAGTTGTTGTTCGAGTTGATTAAGGCGTGAGGTGACGCGTTCGATTTTCTATGCGCCGCAGTATGTGGCGCTGAGCAAGGGATTTTTCACCGATGAGGGATTGGAGGTTGAACTGACCACGACACCGGGCGGAGACCGGACGATGACCGCCCTGCTCTCGGGCCATATCGACATCGCCCTGGTCGGATCGGAGACCTCGATCTATGTGTACGCGCAAGGCGCTGATGATCCGGTGATCAACTTCGCGCAACTGACCCAGACGGACGGCACTTTCCTCGTCTCGCGCGAACCGATCGAGTATTTCAGCTGGGAGATGCTGAGAGGGGTGACTTTCCTCGGTCAGCGCAAGGGCGGCATGCCGCAGATGGCCGGCGAGTTCACCCTGAAGAAGCACGGCATCGATCCGCACAAGGATATGGAGCTGATCCAGAACATCGACTTCGCCAATATCCCGGCCGCTTTCGCATCCGGCACGGGCGAATTCGTGCAGCTGTTCGAGCCTCAGGCGACCGTCTTCGAGCAGGAAGGCAGGGGCAAGGTCGTGGCCTCGTTCGGCACGGAGAGCGGCAAGCTGCCCTACACGGTATTTATGGCCAAACAAAGCTTCATCAAGCAGAACAAGGAGCTGATCCAGAAATTCACGAATGCCGTGCATCTCGCACAGATATGGGTGCAGACCGCCTCGCTGGATGAGGTGACGGACGCGGTGTTGCCGTATTTCGAGGACACGGACCGCGAGATCGTGAAGCGGGTGATCGAGCGGTACAGGAATCAAGGCTCGTATGCGGAGGATCCGATCATCGATGAGGCGGAGTGGAACAATCTGCTGGACATCATGGAGGAGGCCGGGGAGCTGCCGGCGCGGGTGGATCATGCCGCGATCGTCGACAACTCGTTTGCTGAAGCTGCGATTCGCGAATTGAGCAAGTGACGGGATGGACTGCAGGCAGCGGCACTTACATGGCACTTACATTCGGGAGGGAAGATCACATGTCTTATGCCGTAGAGGTCCTGAACATGACGCATGTCTACGTGACCGAGCAAGGCGCGATGCTGGCGGTGGAGGACATCCGGCTCGGTGTTCGCCCGGGTGAGTTCGTCAGCCTGGTCGGTCCGAGCGGCTGCGGCAAGACGACGATCCTGTCCGTGATCGCGGGATTGATCCAGCCGACTTCGGGAAGCGTCAGGATCCAGGGCCAGATGCTGTCTGGCCCCTCGGCGCGGGTCGGCTATATGCTGCAGCAGGATTATCTGTTCCCGTGGACGACGATCTGGAACAACGTGATGACGGGCCTGGAGATCACACGTCAGGTGAGCGATGAGACCACGGCATATGTCCGGCAGCTGCTGCAGCAGATGGGGCTCGCCGGTCTGGAGGACCGCTATCCGACGCAGCTGTCAGGAGGTATGCGGCAACGGGCGGCGCTGGTTCGGACGCTGGCGCTGAAGCCGGATGTGCTGCTGCTCGACGAGCCTTTCTCGGCGCTGGATTACCAGACGAAGCTGACGCTCGAGGAGCTGGTCCTCGATACCTTGCGGGCTGGACGCAAGACGGCGATCCTCGTGACGCATGATCTCTCCGAGGCGATCGCGATGAGCGACCGCGTGATCGTCCTCGGACGCAACCCGGGGCGCATCAGGAGGGAGATCGAGATCCCTGAGCCGATTCGCAGCGCCATGCCGCTGGAGGCGCGGGAGCTGCCTGACTTCCATCGGCTGTTCCGCGAGCTGTGGCAGGAACTTCTGGAGACGGAAGGAGAGGATGAACGTTGACAGAGAGCATCGCGAAGAAGCAGGAGGATGGGCGAGTCGAGCGGGCAGGTGACAGGATCGCTGCCGAAGCGCTGGCTGTCTATATGCGCGCCAGGCGCAGGTCCGGGGCCTGGGTGCTGACGGCGCAGCTCCTGATCCTGTTCGGCTCGATCGGCCTGTGGGAGATAGCCGGAAGGCACAAATGGATCGATGTGCTGATCTTCAGCTATCCCAGCAAGGTATTCGGCCTCTTGTGGGAGAATCTGCTGGAAGGAACGCTCCTGCCGCATGTATGGGTGACGGTGCTGGAGACGCTGTGCGGCTTTCTCCTCGGAACGCTGTGCGGAACGTTGCTTGCCGCCGTGATCTGGTGGTCGCCGTTCCTCGCCAGGGTGCTGGATCCGTTCATCGTCGTCCTGAACAGCATGCCGAAGGTGGCGCTGGGTCCGATCTTCATCGTGGCCATCGGTCCGGGGCTTGGCTCGATCATCGCAACGGCGTTGGCGGTGACGGTGATCATCACCACGCTTGTCGTGTATACCAGCTTCAAGGAAGTGGACGCCAACTATGTCAAGGTCGTTCGCCTGTTCGGCGGCAATCGCCTGACGGTCTTTCGCAGGGTGATCCTGCCCGCTTCCTTTCCCACGATCATCTCCACACTCAAGGTCAATGTCGGCCTGTCCTGGGTAGGGGTGATCGTCGGGGAGTTCCTCGTGGCGCGGGAGGGGCTGGGATACCTGATCATCTACGGCTTCCAGGTCTTCAACTTCACGCTGGTGATCAGCAGCCTGTTCGTGATCGCGCTCGTCGCGACGCTGATGTATCAGGCGGTGGCCTACATGGAGGGCAAGCTGTCCCGCCGACTCTAGCGGAGGGGCGACACCCGCTTCATCCGCTTCCGGGCTGTCTGAGAGACGAAATGATCGTCTCTCACGTCGCTTCAACTGAGAGACGATTTTATCTTCTCTCGCGCTGTAACGTCCGATCTGGAGTGTCTGGGAGAAGATCTTTTCTTCTCTCTCGCTCCTTCGACCGCCTCGGCATTCAGTCCCGGCTCTGGATGACGAGCAGCTGGCCGGACTTCAGCTCGATCGTGCCGCGGTCAGCGATCAGCTCGTTGCTGATGCCGCGTGTCATGCCGAGGGTCAGCACCGCATCCTCCAGCGGATAGAGGAAGCCCGCCAGCGTGATGCCGGTCACCTGCCAGGTGAGGGGGAGCAGGGATACGTACCGGTACCCGCTCGGGACGATGGTCAGAGGCTGGCGGCTGGTGGCAAGCCTGATCTCGTTGTGGGGGTCGATGATGACTGCCTGTACGCCATGCTGTTCAGCCGCCGCCAGCAGATGAAGGTTGGCAAGCGTATGATCAAGCCGCGTCCCGGTGACGCCCAGCATCAGGATCTCCTGGACGCCTTGGGAGAGCGCGTATTCGAAGGCCATCTCCGCATCGGTGAGATCCTTCCAGACCGGATCGCAGGCGTTGACGGCTTCGCTGCCGGCTTCCACTTCTGCCAGCTCGGCCGGGGTGATCGAATCAAAGTCGCCTAGCGACATCCGGGGCCTGAGGCCGTGCTGCACGGCGAAGAGCGCGCCGCGGTCGGTGGCGATCAGCAGATCGTCCGGGCGGATATGCCGCAGCGCCCACTCGCCCAGCCGTCCTCCCCCCAGGATGACGGCGCGTCCCGAGCGGTTCGGTCGTGCAACTGAATCTTCCATCCCGGTCGCATGATGCGCGCTGCCCTGCGGCTTGTCCGCATGGGACAGGTTGCTGACCGGTTCACCGGATGGGGTTGTATCGTATATGTCCGTCATGCGGTTGACCTCCTGTCCTTTTTTCAGGCTGTGTTTCGATCGGTTGTTGCGTGTCATCATATGGCCGGTTGCCAGCGGAGCATGGAATCACTGTTTCATCGAACTGCCGCCTGGCGCGAGTGTTATCGGAACGTGGATGCGTTGTTTCCCAGCCGTTATCGATGATCAATCTGCGATATAATCGTGCATGAAATGGTGTGGAACCTTCGTTGGATGATGAGTCGGAGCGCATATCAGATAAGCGGGTTGGGCCTCGACCCTGTTCTAGTATACGACGGGCTGCGGATGTTCGACAATAACGTGTCCGTTGCCCTGTCGACATGGACAAACTCTTCCGGGAATTGCTATAATGAACACTATTGAGTAGCATTAGGGAGTTGGTCATTGTGGCGGATGTGAACAAGGAACAGCGCACCATCCCGCTCCTCTCGATCTGGATCCACCCGCGGATCGCCATGCGGGAGCTGTTGGACAGAGGGAGCCTGTTGCCGGCTTATCTGTTTGCGGCGGTGAGCGGGGTCGTAAACGCATGGGAGTTTGTCCAGACAAGCGAGATTGACGATGGACTGACGAACGATGTGTCGAAGCTGCTGCTGACTGCGGGAGCGGGCATCATCTCGGGTATCCTCATGTTTATGGCGCTTTCTTTATTGTTTATGTTTTTTGGTAGATGGGTGGGCGGTACCGGAACGTATCGTCGATTGATCACAGTCGTCGGTTGGGCGATGCTGCCGTTTGTGGGCACGCTTGTCCTCTCGATCATCCAGTATGCGTTGTACGGTGAAGCTTTCCTCGCGGGAGGAGAAGCGCTGGCTGAGGCGCAGGCGGCGCATCCGGCGGCCGATGTGTTGCTCCTCATCGGGGATCTGTTCTTCTCTCTCTATGCGCTGATCTTCCTGGTGGCCGGACTGGCTGAAGCGCATCGCGTCAAGCTGTCTCAGGGCTTCGCCGCGCTGTTCATCTTCGTCATCCTGTATATGGTGTTCTGGATCGCGGTGCAGGCACTCTCGCTCGATATCTGAGACGGGTATGGCCCGCTGATGATCTCCTGCCGATACGCATATATTAAGTAAAGACCGCAAATCGATTACTTCCGGAGGGGAAGGGCTATGACCGAAGCATCGCTGGAGTGGCTGCAACAAGAGGGCGAAGGGACGTTCTTTGACTTTATCGGAGGACGGATCACCGCTGTGAAGGATGGAGAGGTGTTCGGAGAAATTCAGATCGAGAAGCACCACCTCAATCATATGGCCATCTCGCATGGCGGGGTGTACGCCACGATGCTGGATCACATGATGGGGTATGCGGCATATTATGCTCGACCCCATGCGCGGGTCGTCACGACGAATCTGTCGATCCATTATGTGGCGCCGATTCGCAGCGGTTTGATGAAGGTGTCGGGCAGGATCGTCCACAGCACGCGCAATCTGATCACAACGGAAGGCCGCATTCGCGATGCTGATGGCAATCTGTTGGCGATGGCGACCGCTTCTTATCGAGCCAAGGCAAAGGAACAGTGACACACGCAATCAGGGCGGCCTTTGGGCCGCCCCTGACATTTGCGGATGACGCGATGGTGCAGGCATTCCATGCTCAGCGCTCCTATCGTCGAGGGTCGATTCTATCGGCTCTCGAGCCTAGTTTGCCACGAACAGCGGAACGACTTACGGT
>CALGAO010000040.1 GCA_937957685.1 uncultured Paenibacillaceae bacterium | reverse complement strand
GAACTACGAGGCCATGCTCCATTTTGCCTGCGCCTGGATTTGTTTCCGCTGCGCAGAGGTTTTCGGATAGGTACTTAACAGCGAACGTATACACCTTGCCACCATAAGAAATCGTCTGTCCCGAGCCGATTTGCCTATAATCGCGAATGGTGAAGATATGATCCAGATTCATCCCCTCAGACAACGGACGATACGCAGATTCGGCTTGTTCGGGGGAAATGGCAAACCGGCGATTGTGTTTTTGAATCAACTTGGGCAACATGCGATTCGCTTCCTCCATTGTGCTGACTCCAAGTAAACGCAGTTCAATGACCAGACGATCTTGAAACGTGCCCCAGAGGCGCTCGATTCGTCCCTTCGCTTGAGGAGACATCGCCTTGATGTGTGTGATTTCCAGATCGGCCATGGCCTTGCCGAATTGCGATAAGGGCGCGGTCTCTCCAGCCAATTCCTGTTCCAGTGTTAACGTTTCCTTAGGGGAACGAAAAATGGTATGTCGATCGCTGTAAAGTCCGAGTGGAATGCCGTATTGCTCCATCGCTTGTTTCATAGCTGCAAAGTACCCTTCAAGGGTTTCGGTGGGGCGGAAGACTGCACCCACTACCGTCCCCGTGGCGTCATCAATGATTCCGTGCAACGTCAGTTCTGGACCGCGATCTTCCAGCCATGCGTAGGGACTGGCATCGATCTGCCATAGCATTCCGGCTTGAGGTTTGCGGTCACGAGGCTGATGGGCCTTCTTACGTCTGCGTTGCTTAGTTTGTTTAATTCCTTGACCAAGCAAAATACGGCGTACAGACGATACACTGATCACCAGCGATTCGTTTTCTTCCAGCAATTCAGAAAAGTGACAATTATTGCTGCCGTAATACTTCGTCCGATACAACTCGGCAACCAACTCCTTTACATCTTCAGGAATCGTATGTGCAGGTTTGCGACCTCGGTTCTTATGGGCAATTCCCTTCGCTCCTTCCACTAAATATGTTTTTTTGAGGCGCAACACTTGGCGGGGAGAAAGCCCCAGTAATTCAGCGGCTTCCGCCACTTTCAATTGATGATTCACCAGCTTTTCCAATACCATCACTTTTTTCAGTTCTGCATCTGACAATGTAATCTTCTCCTGTCCCATAGTGACATTTTCACAGAAGAGTTACATAGTGACAATATCACAGAACAATAACAGAATTCATAATATTTCATTGACAACTCAGACGGAGCATTGTTATAATAATTTTTCTATGTTTGACAGACTGTCCACCTTGCGTTATAATAGATAACGAAAGAGGTGGTAGCTCGTCATGGCAAGGAATTCCTTGAGTGCGATCAAACAGAGTTTGGATTTGCATGTTGGACGCAAGATCCTGTTGCGTGCAAACGGAGGTCGTCGCAAGACGATCGAGCGAACCGGAGTGCTTGAAGAAACCTACCCTTCTGTCTTTATCGTGAAACTGGACCAGGATCAGCATGCCTTCAAGCGAGTATCGTACAGCTATGCCGACATTTTGACCGAATCGGTGGAAGTGACGGTATACAGCGACGAAGGACAAGTTCGCATAACACATATGCCAGAATAGATCCGTTCACCTGCAGCAGTGACCCCACTGCTGTTTTTTTTGTATCCATAGACCGGTTGCGTCACGGGAGGATGCGCCCTTCATGCCTTATCCAGTATGAATGTCCCGCCAGCCTGCCATACTACGGATAGTCCTCGAATCCAACTCAGGAGGGATGGCTATGGGCAGGCGAAGACGTGGTGTCATGTCTGAGCAGCTGAAGACAGAGCTGGCCAAGGATCTTGGCTTCTATGACAAGGTGCAGCGCGAGGGCTGGGGCGGCATCACGACCAAGGATGCCGGCAATATGGTGAAACGGGCGATCCAGATCGCGCAGCAAACTCTGGCCGGAAAGTGACCGCACACTGCTTCGGAGGATTCCCTCCGGGGCAGTTTTTTTGTGCCCACGCAGGGATGACGATTGGTCCTATTGGCATTGTCTGGCCTTATCCGATATACTATCAGATAAGTCAGGATCGGAATCGATCGGCCTGATACCATTCGATGTAGGAGCCAGAAGCATGATGATCTATGAGAAAGCACCGGCGAAGATCAATTTGACATTGGACATCTTGAGAAAAAGGGACGACGGCTATCACGAGGTCGAGATGGTCATGACCATGGTGGACCTGTCGGACCGACTGGAGCTGGAGACCCTGGATCGGGACACGATCATCATCTCCAGCCCGGTCGGCTACATCCCGCTGGACGAGAAGAACCACGCCTTCCAGGCTGCGAAGCTGATCAAGGAACGCTATAACGTGAAGCAGGGCGTGTATATCCATATCGACAAGCATATCCCCGTATCCGCCGGCCTGGGCGGCGGCAGCAGCGATGCTGCGGCCACGCTGCGCGGGCTGAACCGGTTGTGGGGGCTGAAGATCC
This sequence comes from uncultured Paenibacillaceae bacterium, assembly GCA_937957685.1. GTDB lineage: Bacteria > Bacillota > Bacilli > Paenibacillales > DA-C8 > Insulibacter. The sequence continues at coordinate 42,416 of CALGAO010000040.1, read as the reverse complement.
CTGACCATGAATTGCAGGCGATCGGAGCGGAGATCGGCTCGGATGTTCCCTTCTGCGTAACCGGAGGCACAGCCGTGGCAACGGGCAGAGGAGAGCGTCTGGAACCGATCGCTTCACCGCCGCCATGCTGGGTCATCCTGGCCAAGCCCGCCATCAGCGTGTCGACCGCCGAGATCTATCGCCAGTTCGACGTGCGGACGAACCAGGAACCGCCGAAGAGCAAGCTGTGCAGACAGGCGATCGAGAACAGGGACTACAAGGCGATGTGCGCCTCCCTTGGCAATATGCTGGAGCAGGTGACGATGCGCATGTATCCCGAGGTCGCCCGCATCAAGGCGTGCATGGAGAAGCTTGGCGCTGACGGGGTGCAGATGTCCGGCAGCGGACCGACGGTCTTCGGCCTCGTTCGCAAGGAGTCGAAGGTCTATCGCATTTACAATGGATTGAGGGGTTTTTGCAAAGAGGTGTACGTTGTCAGGATATTGCCCTGATTTTCAAGCTTTTCCTTGCCTGAAACCGTATATAAATGGTATATTCTCATTATAATATTCGGATTTCGCATTTTGGACTTGACATAAGTCTCATCTCAGGAGGGGGGAACATCTTGATGAAGAAGCTGAAGAGAAGTTCGCGTCTGGTAGATATGACACAGTACCTGTTGTTTCGCCCCCATGCACTCATTCCACTCACGACCTTTGCTGAACGGTACAATGCGGCCAAGTCCTCGATCAGCGAGGATCTGGCGATCATCAAGGAAGCTTTTGAAACAGAAGGCCTGGGAGATCTGCTGACGGTAGCTGGGGCGGCCGGCGGAGTGAAGTATATTCCCAGATCGCCCAAGTCCCATTCGTTGCAGATCATCGGACGCATATGCTCCATGCTGGAACAGCCGGAGCGCATCCTCCCCGGCGGCTATCTGTATATGACCGACTTGCTGGGTCAACCGTCGATTCTCCAGGAGGTCGGCCGCATGTTCGCTTCGGCCTTTGCGAACCGGGAAGTCGATGTGATCATGACGGTGGAAACCAAAGGCATCCCGATCGCTTATGCGACAGCTTCGTACCTGAACATCCCGGTCGTGATCGTGCGGCGCGACAATAAGGTGACGGAAGGCTCCGCGGTCAGCATCAACTATGTATCCGGCTCGACCAAGCGGATCCAGACGATGTCCCTTGCCAGAAGAGCCTTGCAGGAAGAGGCGAAGGTGCTCATCATCGACGATTTCATGAAGGCCGGGGGAACGATCCAGGGCATGATCGATCTGCTGCGTGAATTCAGGGCGACCGTCAAGGGCGTCGGTGTATTCGTGGAATCGGCCATGCACGGAGAGGAGCAGCTGGTGAACGATTACGTGTCGCTCGCGAAGATCACGAACATCGATCCCAAGCTGAGGCAGATCAAGGTGTTGCCGGGCAATTATTTCAGTGTCAACTGACCTGCGACCATACAGTAACCAAGGAGTTGAACGATAGCATGAACAGCCATATCGAGACGATCTCCACGGCTCAGGCTCCCGCAGCCATCGGGCCCTATTCGCAGGCGATCCGGTTTGGAAACCTGCTGTTTACTTCCGGACAGATTCCGCTCACACCGGAGGGAAAGATCGTGGAAGGCGGGATCGAGGAGCAGACGCATCAGGTATTCCGCAATCTCCAGGCGATCCTTGAGGCCGCGGGAGCGACGTTCAGGGACGTGGTGAAGGCGACGGTCTACATCAAGGACATGAACCAATTTGCGACGGTGAACGAGATCTACGCCTCGTATTTTGGCGATCACAAGCCGGCTCGTTCCACGGTGGAAGTGGCTCGTCTGCCCAGAGACGTGCTTGTGGAAATCGAGCTGACAGCCGCGATCGTTTCCAGCGAAAAAAATGCTTAATAAAATGAAAAAATTTTCTCGGAACAGGCAGGAATTTCGGCGCATTTGTGGAATTATACACCAAACCAGCTAGGCACAAAGGTGGTGAACATAAATGCAAATTACAGATGTCAGACTCCGCCGGGTCAACACGGACGGCCGAATGAAAGCGATAGCATCGATCACGATTGATCATGAGTTTGTCGTTCACGATATCCGTGTCATCGACGGCAACAATGGTCTGTTCGTCGCAATGCCGAGCAAGCGTACCCCTGACGGAGAGTTCCGGGATATTGCTCACCCCATCTCCTCAGCAACGCGCGAGAAGATCCAGTCGGCTGTTCTCGCCGAGTATGATCGTGCGGCTGAAGAAGAAGATGTCGTTGAAGAAGGGGCATGATTTCCAAAAGTTGAAGGGCCTGTGCTTTACGGGCTCTTTTTCTTTTTGCTCATATACAGACATACGGTCGGATGCGGGGAGGCCGCCGATGGGCGGAAACTCCGGTTTCGTAAAGCCGGACGTTATGTTACGATATTAAATATTACAGATCTGACATCATTTATGTGCGCGGAGGTTCATAAGACTATATGAAACGTTATGGAATCGTGCTGGCTGCCGGTCAGGGCAAACGGATGAAATCCAGGACCTACAAGGTGCTTCATCCCGTGTGCGGCAAACCGATGGTAGGCCATGTGACAGACGCATTGAAGCAGGCAGGGATAGACCGGACATTGGTGATCGTAGGACATGGGGCCGATGCGGTGCGCGACTATCTGGGTCAACAGGCCGAGTATGTCATGCAGCATGAACAGCTCGGCACCGGTCATGCCGTGCTGCAGGCGGCACCCATCCTCGAAAGTGAAGACGGGATGTCGATCATCGTATGCGGAGATACTCCGCTCATCCAGGGCGAGACGATCCGGCGCCTGGCGGAGTTCCATGAGCGCAGCGGCGCGGCGGCGACGATCCTCACTGCGGAAGTGGACGATCCTGCAGGCTATGGCCGGATCATTCGCGGCGACAGCGGCGAGGTCGAGCGCATCGTGGAGCACAAGGATTGCAACGCGGCGGAGGCGGCTGTTCGCGAGATCAACACCGGCACCTACGTGTTCGACAATCGCAAGCTGTTCGCGGCGTTGAAGCAGGTCACGAACAACAATGCGCAGGGAGAGTACTATCTCACGGATGTGTTCCGCATCCTGAACGAATCCGGCGAGCGCATCGCAGCGCTGTGCATCGAGGATGTGGCGGAGACGATCGGCGTCAATGACCGGCTGGCGCTCGCCGAGGCGGAGCGGCTTATGCGCTCGCGCATCCTGAAACGCCACATGCTGAATGGTGTGACGATCCTCGATCCGGGGCATACGTATATTGAGAGCGAGGTCGAGATCGGGATGGATACGATCATCTATCCCGGATCGATCCTGAGAGGCCGCACGGTGATCGGCGAGGATTGCGTCATCGGTCCCAATGCGGAACTGTCCAACTCCCGCATCGGCGACGCGGTGAAGATCCGCTATGCCGTGCTGGAGGATGCGTCCGTGGACAGCCGGACCTCGGTAGGTCCATACGCCTATCTGAGACCGGGGACCGCGGTTGGCAGCGACGTGAAGATCGGCGATTTCGTCGAGCTCAAGAACGCGAAGGTCGGCAACGGCAGCAAGGTGCCGCATCTCAGCTATGTCGGTGATGCCGAAGTGGGCGAGCATGTCAACATCGGCTGCGGCGCGATCACCGCGAACTTCGACGGCGTGAACAAGAGCCGCACGATCATCAAGGACCATGCCTTCATCGGCAGCAACAGCAACCTGATCGCGCCGGTGACGATCGGCGAAGGCGCGTATGTGGTGGCCGGTTCGACGATCACCCACGACGTGCCGGATGACGCGATGGCGATCGCGCGTGAGAGGCAGACGAACAAGCTCGGTTATGCCGCGCGTTTCCGGGAACGTATGAAATCGAAAAAAAGGGAATCCTAGTAATGGCAATTCGATAACGGCAAAAGTGAAACGGAGTGAGATCGGTTGTCTTACCAGGACCCGAGCCTGAAGCTGTTCAGCTGCAATTCCAATCGCCTGTTGGCCGAGGAGATGTCGCGCATCATCGGCGTGCCCCTCGGCCAGGCGGAGATCTCCCAATTCAGCGATGGCGAGATCCAGATCCAGCTGCACGAGAGCGTGCGCGGCTGCGATGTGTTCGTGATTCAGTCCACCTGCTATCCGGTCAACGATCACCTGATGGAAATGCTCGTCATGGTCGATGCCCTGAAGCGCGCCTCGGCCAAGACGATCAATCTGGTCATCCCGTACTACGGGTACGCGCGTCAGGACCGCAAGGCGAAATCCAGGGATCCGATCACCGCCAAGCTGGTGGCTGATCTGATCACCGCCGCGGGAGCCCACCGCGTCATCACGCTGGACCTGCATGCGACCCAGATCCAGGGCTTCTTCAACATCCCGGTCGACAATCTGCACGGCGTGCCGATCATCGCCCAGTATTTCCAGGCCAAAGGGCTGGAGGATGTCGTCGTCGTCTCTCCCGACCATGGCGGCGTGGTGCGCGCGCGCAAGCTGGCGGAGAGCCTGAAGGCGCCGATCGCCATCATCGACAAGCGCAGGCCGGAGCCCAATGTGTGCGAGGTCATGAATATCATCGGTGATGTGGCTGGCAAGACAGCGGTCATCATCGATGACATCATCGACACGGCTGGCACAATCGTGCTTGCTGCGGATGCGTTGCAGAAGGCGGGGGCCAGGCGCATCTTTGCCTCCTGCACGCACCCGGTGATGTCCGGCAGGGCAGTGGAACGATTGGAGAACTCGGTGATTGAAGAGATCGTGGTCACCAATACGATCCCGTTCCTCCACGATTCGCGCAGGTTCACCGTCCTGTCCGTGGCGGAGCTGCTCGGCAAGGCAGTCGTTCATGTCCACGAGAATATATCCGTCAGCGTATTGTTTGAAACCGTATAATACGGTGTGCAAACGAGCATGACACGTTTGAACCTCCTCTGACAGGGGCACATTAGTAACATCTGTTACGAAGGAGGTTCAACAGGGATGAATGACATCATCAACGCAGAGATGAGGCCGTCCGATGCACCGCGCGGGCAGCTGAAGAAGCTTCGCAAGGAAGGGAAGGTGCCCGGCGTCCTGTACGGCAAGGACAGACCCGGCTCGCCGCTCATGGTGGATGCGAAGGAGCTGTTGGCCTTGCTCAAGGACGGCTCAACGCGGATCGTGCAGATGAAGCTGGGCGAGAAGGAAGATATTCCGGTGATGGTGGGCGATGTGCAGCGCGATGCGCTGACCCGCTCGATCTTGCATGTCGATTTTCGCGAGGTCAATATGAATGATCCGATCACCGCCCACGTGCGCGTCGAGATCGTCGGCGAGCCGAAGGCGAACAAGTCGGAATATCTGCTGCATGTGCAGAAGACCGAGGTGGAGGTGCGCTGTCTGCCGGAGCGCCTGCCCGGCGTCATCCATGCGGATATCAGCGGCCTGAACATCGGCAACGGCCTGACGGCCGGTCAATTGAAGCTGCCGGAGGGCGTGGAGCTGGAGGACGATCCGGACGAGGTGATCGCGGTGGTCATGGCGGTGAAGAAGCCGCTCGAACCGGAGGAAGCGGAGGGCGTGCGAGACGCTGCGGCGGGTGAAGCGCCGAAGACGCAGAAGGAATCGGACACGCCCGTGAAGTCCTGAGTCTCGATCCCGGAGGTTGGAACGGCCGCAGGCAGGCACGAGGAAGACCGGCGCAAGCCATGGGCGCCAGGTGGGCGAACGAAGCGGAAACTGCTTCAAGTATCCTTTGCATCCAGGGTTGTATGTTGGCTATAATGCATATAGCGGAGCGGACCGGCTGCTGTCTGCGTTCGGCCGGCCTCGTGCTGTCCGCTCATGTCAGACGGCCCGTCGCATAAGCGGCAGGCTGTGCCATGCAACCACCAGGATGTCTAAAGGAGCTATCGTTCAGTGAAATGGATCGCAGGACTGGGGAATCCAGGCGGCAAATATGAGGGCACACGGCATAATGTCGGCTTCATGGCCGTGGATCGGATGGCGGAGCGATTGGGACTCCGCTGGACGACCAATGCCAGATGCCGGGCACAGATCGCCGAGGGCAGACTGGCAAACGGCGAGACCGTGGTGCTCCTCAAGCCGCAGACGTACATGAATCTGTCCGGAGAATCAGTCAGAGCATATATGGATTACTACAAGCTGCCGCTGGAGGACTTCATCGTGATCTACGACGATATGGACACGGAAGTCGGGCAGCTTAGACTTCGTTACAAGGGCAGCGCCGGAGGGCACAATGGCATCAAATCGATCATTCAGCATACGGGGACGGAGCAGTTCAAACGGATCCGCATCGGCATATCCCGTCCACCGGAGGGCGTGGATGTCATCCATTACGTGTTGTCCGACTTCGCGAGGTCGGAGCGGGCGGTCATCGACAAGGTGCTGGACCTGACATGCGATGCGATCGAGATGGCGTCCGTGGAAGCCTTCGACAAGGTGATGGCGAAGTTCAATGCGATGAAGGCTTGAGTCGCCCGCATCGCAGGGCTTCTCGCAGTCAAGTATTACACGTGTACATTCCGGACATACTGATAGCATCGTTACGCATCGCTATCCGGGAGGTATCAGTATGTCTGTCATCTATTATTGCCGGCATTGTGGGACCAAGGTTGGAGAGATTGCGGATAACACCGTGAGCGAATACGCGCTTGGCTTTCACCATCTGACGCCCGAGGAGAGGTCGGAGCTGATCTCTTATCAGGCAGGGGGGGACATCACGGTGAAGGTCGTTTGTGATTATTGCAAGTCAGCGCTGGACGCGAATCCTGAGCTGTCTCTTCTTCCCAATCCGTTACAATAGACAGGAAGATGCCGCTACTGGCCAGGGCATAGAAAGCCGAGGCCTGTTTGGATATGCGAGAGGAGTGTAAATCTATTGCAGGAATTACTGCAAGCGTTTCAGAACGATCATGATTTTCAGACGATCATCGGCGGTATCCGCTCCGGCATGCGCGAGCAGCTGATCTCTGGCCTGGCCGGGTCCAGCCGGCAGGTGATGGTCGCCGCTCTTCGTCAGCAGCTGGAGAGACCGCTGATCATCGTGACGCATAATCTGTTCGCTGCGCAGAAGATCGCGGAGGATCTGCAGGAGATATGCGAGAGCGACTCGGTCATGCTCTATCCGGCCAATGAACTGACGCTCATCGATATCGCGGCTTCCAGTCCCGAGACGGTGGCGCAGCGCATCGCTGTGCTGTCGAAGCTGGCAACGGGATTCCGCGGCATCGTCGTCGTTCCTTACGCCGGCCTGCGCAAGCTGTTGCCGATCAAGGAAACCTACGCGTCGTCACTGCTGACGCTCAGGGTGGGGCAGCAGGCGGCGCTGCATGACGTGATGGCAGCTCTGGTCAAGCTGGGTTACGAACGCACGGAGATCGTGGAGAAGCGAGGCGAGTTCTGCGTGCGCGGCGGCATCATGGACGTTTACCCGTTATCTTCCGACGAAGCCTATCGGATCGAATGGTTCGATGATGAGATCGATTCGATCCGCGCCTTCGAACCTCCCGATCAACGTTCGGTTGCTAGAGTAGAAGAGATCATGATCACGCCTGCGAGAGAGATCATCGCCGATCAGCGGCGCATGTCGGCTGCCGCTGACCATGCCAGCGATCTGCTGGCGAGACAGCTGGAGAAGATGACGGACAGGCGGGCGAAGGATCAGCTTGCCGATCATATCGGCGAAGATATTGCTAGATTGAGAGACGGGCATTACTTCCAGGAAATCTATAAATATATCTCACTCCTCTATCCGGAGAGACACACGCTCATCGATTATATGCCGGAGGATACGGTGATGCTGATCGATGAGCCGGTGCGGCTGATGGAGACGGCGAAGCAGCTGGAGCGCGATGAAGCGGAGTCGGTAACGGATCTGCTCGGCGAAGGCAAGATGCTGCCGGCTTTTGTGCTGTCCAAAAGCTACGAGCAGGTCATCCAGTTCAAGAGGTTCCCGACGATCTATGTGCAGCTGTTCCTGCGCCAGATACCGCATACGCAGCCGCAGAATATCGTCAACTTCGTGACCCGTGCGATGCAGAACTTCCACGGTCAGATGAATGTCCTGAAGTCGGAGACCGAGCGCTGGGCGAAGTCCGGCACGCAGGTGCTCATCCTGGCCAGCGATGAGGAGCGGATGAGCCGTCTGAAGCGGGTGCTCGCCGATTACAAGATCAAGATTCCGCTGATCGTGCAGGGCAACCTGCAGAGCGGCTTCGAATATCCGACAGGGCGCATCGCGGTCATCACGGAGAGCGAGGTGTTCTCGCAGAAGCAGCGCAAGGTGCGCCAGGCGGAGCGCAAGCTGGACAACGCCGAGCGCATCAAGAGCTACATGGATCTGAAGGTCGGCGACTACGTCGTGCACGTCAACCACGGCATCGGCAAGTACGTCGGCATCGGCACGCTGGAGATCGATGGCATCCACAAGGACTACATGCACATCATCTACGCCGGCGGGGATAAGCTGTCCGTGCCGATCGACCAGATCGACCTCGTGCAGAAGTACATCGGCTCCGAGGAGAAGGAGCCAAAGCTGAACAAGCTCGGCGGCGCGGAATGGCAGCGGGCGAAGTCAAAGGCGCGCTCCTCCGTGCAGGATATCGCCGACGATCTGATCAAGCTTTATGCCGAGCGCCAGGCGAGCCGCGGCTATGCGTTCTCCAAGGACACCGCCTATCAGAAGGAGTTCGAGGCGATGTTCCCGTACCGGGAGACGCCGGACCAGCTGCGCGCCGTGGCGGAGATCAAGCGCGACATGGAGAGCCCGGTGCCGATGGACAGACTGCTCTGCGGAGATGTCGGCTACGGCAAGACGGAGGTGGCGATCCGCGCCGCGTTCAAGGCGGCGATCGAAGGCAAGCAGGTGGCGGTGCTCGTCCCGACGACGATCCTCGCCCAGCAGCACTTCGAGACGTTCAAGGAGCGGTTCAGCGGCTTCCCGTTTGAGATCCAGGTGCTGAGTCGCTTCCGCAGCCGCAAGGAGCAGAACGAGACGATCAAGGGGCTCAAGGCCGGCACGGTCGACATCGTTATCGGCACGCATCGCCTTCTGTCCGCCGATGTGAAGTTCAAGGATCTCGGCCTGCTCATCGTCGACGAGGAGCAGCGCTTCGGCGTGTCGCACAAGGAGAAGCTGAAGCGGCTGAAGACGAACGTGGACGTGCTGACGCTAACCGCCACGCCGATCCCGCGGACGCTGCACATGTCGATGCTCGGCGTTCGCGACCTGTCGGTCATCGAGACTCCGCCGGAGAACCGCTTCCCAGTGCAGACCTACGTCGTCGAGCACAGCAACTCGCTCATACGCGAAGCGATCGAGCGGGAACTGGCGCGCGACGGCCAGGTGTACTACCTGTACAATCGGGTGCAGGGCATCCATCAGATGGCCGAGCAGATCCAGGCGCTCGTTCCGGATGCGAGGGTCGCCGTCGGCCATGGCAAGATGACCGAGCAGGAGCTGGAGAAGGTCATCCTCGACTTCCTGGACGGGGAGTACGACGTGCTCGTCAGCACGACGATCATCGAGACAGGCGTGGACATTCCGAACGTCAATACGCTCATCGTGCACGATGCGGACAAGATGGGCCTGTCCCAGCTGTACCAGCTGCGCGGCCGCGTCGGACGCTCCAACCGGATCGCCTATGCCTATTTCACCTATCAACGGGACAAAGTGCTCAGCGAGGATGCGGAGAAACGCCTGCAGGCGATCAAGGAGTTCACCGAGCTGGGCTCCGGCTTCAAGATCGCGATGAGGGACCTGGCGATCCGCGGCGCAGGCAATCTGCTGGGCGCCGAGCAGCACGGCTTCATCGCCTCTGTCGGATTCGAGATGTATACGCAGATGCTGGCGGAGGAGATCGAGAAGCGGAAGCTGGAGCTGGATGGCGTGCAGAAGGAAACGGTGAAGGAGTTCTCGACGCAGATCGATCTGCAGATCGATGCTTATCTGCCATCTGAATATATTTACGACAGTATGCAAAAAATCGAAATATACAAGAAAACCGCTTCGGTCAGGACGCTCGGCGACGCGAACGAGCTGCGCGAGGAGATCATCGATCGTTTCGGTCCTGCGCCGCAGGCGGTGGAGAATCTGCTCTCTGTTGCCAGACTGAAGGTCTATGGCAACGAGTACAAGATTGTGTCCATCACACAGAAAGGTCAAGAGATCACGCTCATCATCGACGAGTCCATGAACCGGATGATCGACGGACAGAAGCTGGTGGCGCTGGGCAACCAGTTCGCCAGAAGGGTTCAGTTCAAGTCCGGCTCGAAGATACAGATTGTCTTTAACTGCCGCGGACTATCTCCGGAGGAGACGCTGGCGCTCATCGAGCAGTTCTTGACCCAATTCGGCCAGTGCCTAAAATCGAAGGAGGTTCTGCAGCATGCTGCGAAGTAGAATTCTGCACAAGATGACGGGTATCATGCTCGCTTTCATGCTGGTGATTAGTCTGGCGGGATGCGGCAAGGATAGCAAACGGACGGTGCCCGGAGACGAGACGAAGATCATCGCTGTCTACGAAGGCGGCCAGGTCAATGAGCAGGAGTTCAACCGATATTACTATGTGGACAAATACTTCAACGAATCGCTTCATGAATATTACGAGCAGGGCGATCCGGACGGGTTCAGGGAGCAGATGCTGCAGACCTACATCTCGTTCAAGATCCTGTCGGCAAGAGCGGATGAGGATATGAGAGCTTCCACCGAGCGTGATGTGGAAGAAAGGGTCAAGGAATACGAGAAGCAGCTCAAGAGCAACGCCGATGCGAAGAAGGCCTGGGAGAGCAAGTCCGAAGAATGGGGCATCAGGATGGACGACATCGGGCGATACCTGATGCTCCAGGCGACGGCGGTGAATTATGTCCGTTCGCTGGCGACAGAGGAGAAGATGAAAGAGCTGTATGAGTCGACCCTGGCGACGGACCCGAATGCCTATACGCTGGCAACGGTTCGCCATGTGCTGGTCGCCTTTGAGCCTCAAGGCGGTGAAGCGAGGACAAAGGAGGAGGCGCTCCAGCGCGCCCGGGAAGTGAAGGCGAAGCTGGATGCGGGCGCCGACTTCGCCGAGATCGCCAAGGAATATTCGGACGATCCCGGGTCGAGCGCGCAGGGCGGCAGGTACGTCTCCAATCCGGTGAGCGATTGGGTGGAGCCTTTCAAGCAGGCGGTGCTGGCGCTTGACATCGGCGAGATCAGCGAGCCCGTGGAGACGGAGTACGGTTACCACGTGATCCTCGTGGAACAGCGCAAGGATCAGACCTATGAGGAAGTCAAGGATCTTCTCCAGGGTCAGGTGGTCAATCAGATCTACAGCGACTTCATGGAGGACGAGCTGCCCGTGCTGATCCAGGAGATCCGCCTGCCGAATTCGGAGGACGGCTCGGAGGACGCGCAGGATGGAGCAGACTCGGGCGATGAAGCGGACAAGGCCGGTTGAGGGCGTCATGCGGTTCGCTGTTTGAGGATTGAATCGCGCGGGACGGTCATCCGATCCCTCCCAAGGGCGCGGAGATGCGGCAAGTGCATAAAAAAATGGGAACGGAAGAACACTATGGACAGCAACAAATCACTCCTGGCAGCTGTCATGAACGATCAAATCCCTGTATCCAGTGACAAATACAAACTTCAAGGAAAGCGAGGCAACAAGATCGATGAAAGCAACTGGAATTGTTCGTCGAATCGACGATTTGGGCAGGGTCGTTATTCCGAAAGAAATTCGCCGCACGTTGCGCATACGCGAGGGAGATCCCCTGGAGATATTCGTGGATCGCGATGGAGAAGTCATCCTCAAGAAATATTCTCCCATTGGCGAACTGGGTGATTTTGCCAAGGAATATGCGGAGTCGTTGTACGAGAGCACCGGTCACATCACGATGATCTCCGACCGCGATACGATGATCGCGGTGGCCGGCGCATCGAGGAAGGAATATCTGGAGAAGAGCGTGGGCTCCGCGGTGGAAACCGCGATGGAATCGCGCAAGTCGGTTATGGAGACGAATCCGGGCGAGTACGACATCATTCGTGACGTGTCGGAGCATTATTCCTCCTATGTCATCGCCCCGATCATCGCTGGCGGTGATCCGATCGGCTCGGTGATCCTGTTGTCCAAGGATGACGGAGTCAAGATGGGGCAACTGGAGATCAAGATGGCTGAGACAGCTGCAGGCTTCCTTGGCAAGCAGATGGAGCAGTAATCGAATCGTGATAGTACACAGACTTCCGTATCCTGCGGAAGTCTTTTCGCATGCGGATGGATGGGTCTTCGTCCGGCCTTGCGCATCGTCTGGACAGGAAGGCGGCAGGCCGACGGGGGCGCGTCCTTGACGTTTGTGCCCGCGGTTTAGGCTCTTGCGTGACAGGTTTGAATCGGCGAGCATTTGGTGGTAAAGTTTGGAGTGAGTGATTTTCGTTTGAAGGCCGGCGGGGAGCGACAGGAGCGGCCATCTTTCGGCGCCGTGTCACCGGGAGAGACAGCCTCGTCCCCGCTGTCAAGGGATGGAGAATAGCATGATGGAGCATGGGCATGAAGCGGCGGTTGAGGGGAATCGCCGCCTGATCAAAGGCATTGCGGTGCTGGGAGCGGCGGCGGTCATCTCCAAGCTGCTCGGCACCTTGCAGAAGATCCCGCTGCAGAACATCGCGGGCGACGAAGCGTACGGCATCTACTCCGCCGTCTATCCGTTTTACGTATTGATCTTGTTCCTCGCAACGGCCGGTTTCCCGACGGCGGTTTCCAAGCTGGTCTCGGAGCAGGTGGCAGGCGGCAACCTGCAGGAAGCCCATCGCATCTATCGGCTGTCCTCACTGGTTCTGATGCTGACCGGATTGGCCGGTTTCCTGTTCATGTATCTTGGCGCGGGTACCATCGCTGACTGGATCGGCAGCCGGCAAGCGCAGCCGGCAGTGCGCAGCGCATCGTACGCCCTGCTCCTCGTGCCGATCATGGCTGCTTCGCGCGGCTATCATCAGGGCTTGCAGAACATGATCCCGACAGCCGTCTCGCAGGTGGTGGAGCAGACGGTGCGGGTGACGGTCATGATCGTGCTGCTGCTTGTCCTTACGGAAGCCCATGCTTCCAGCGGCGCGGTCGCAGCCGGCGCGACCTTCGGCTCTGCGGCAGGCGCCGCAGCCGGGCTGATCGTCATGCTGATCTACGACCTGCGGGAGCGCGCCGTGCGGAACAGGCAGGGTGCGGCCCGAGAGGCCAGGTCCGTTGTGCGAACGTCGCGTGCCCTGCTGCTGAGGCAGATCGTGAGCTACGCCATGCCGGTGGCGCTTGGCTCCATCGCGGCGCCGATCATCAGCATGATCGATTCCTTCACCTTGCCGCAGCTGCTGGTGCGGCAAGGTCTGGACGAGAGCGAGGCGCTGCATCAGTTCGGCGTGTACTCGCGCGGCCTGCCGCTCGTGCATCTGGTCGGCATGCTGTTCAGCTCCATGGCGGCGGCTCTGGTGCCGTCGCTGTCCGATGCGCGCGCCCACGGCAAGCATGCGCTGGTGCGGTACCGGGCCGAGCTGTCCATCCGGCTCACCTGGCTTATCGGCCTCGCCGCCTCCGCTGGTCTGGCCGCCGTCAGCTTGCCGGCGAACATCATGCTGTTCACCGACGCCAGCGGCACCTGGACGATGGTGATCGTCGCCTGGACGGCGGTGTTCAGTTCGCTGGGCGCCACGACCGCCGCGATCCTCCAGGGCATCAGCCGGGAGAAGCTGCCGGCCTTGCATCTGCTGATCGCCGCGGCGATCAAGGTCCTGCTGAATCTGCTGCTCATCCCGCCGCTCGGCATCGCCGGCGCGGCCTGGTCCGGCGTGATCGCCAATGCGGCCGCCTGCTGGCTGAACGTGCGGGCGGTGAGGCGGCACGTCGGCATCTCCTGGCGGTGGCGGGAGGCCCTCGCGCGGCCGATCCTGTCCGTCGCCGCCATGCTTGGCGTGATCGCCGCGCTGTATGGGCTGTTCGCGCTGCTCACCGCGCTGACCGGCACAGCGGAGAGCGATCGGCTGTGGAATACCGGCCAGGCGCTCGTCATGATCGCGGTCGGCGCCGCCGCCTTCGGCCTGGCCGCGCTGAGGAGCGGGGCGCTCAGCGAAGCCGAGCTGCAGCTGGTGCCCGGGGTGTACAGGCGCCTGTCGCCGCTGCTCCGCAGATGGCGCATCCTGCCCGAGAGGCAGGCTGGCGTGGGCGAGCGGGGCGCGGGTACGGACGATCCTGCCTGAACGGCGATATCGTTCCAGGATTGGCATGCCCCGGATCGCCGATCCAACTGACCCTATCTGACCATATAGACGAGGAAGTGATTGCAGATGAAAGGTTCGATTACGGTCGTCGGGCTCGGGTCCGGTGACGAGACGCAACTTACGCTTGGCGTCCTGCGGCGCCTGGAACAGGCGGATGCGCTGTATCTGCGCACGGAGCATCACCCGGTCACGGCTTACCTGCGCAGCCTGGGCATCGCATACCGCAGTTTCGATGACCTGTATGAAGCGCATGACCAGTTCCATGACGTGTATGCGGCGATTGTGGATCGCCTGCTGAAGGAAGCATCGGACAGGCCGGACAGCCAGATCGTCTACGCTGTGCCCGGCCATCCGCAGGTGGCTGAAGCAACGGTGCAGATGCTGCGCGCGCGAGCTCCGGAGGAAGGCATCGAGTTGACGATCCTCGGCGGCGAGAGCTTCCTCGATCAGGCGTTCCTGCGATTCGGCATCGACCCGCTGGACGGCTTCCAGCTGGTCGACGCGACGAAGCTGGAGCTCTACCGTTTCGAGCCGACGATCCACACGATCTTCGCGCAGGTGTACGACCGCCTGACCGCTTCCGATGTGAAGCTGAAGCTGATGGAATGGTATCCGGATGATCATCCGGTCGTCGTCGGGCATGCGCTTGGCGTCGCGGGCGAGGAAGTGATCCGGGAGATTCCGCTGTATGAGCTTGATCGGATCGACGGTTACGGCAATCTGTCGCTGGTCTGGGTGCCGAAGGATGAACGGGAATCCCTTCGCAACAAGAGCTTCGACAGGCTGCACGAGATCGTCGCGATCCTGCGCAGCCCGAACGGTTGCCCCTGGGACCGGGAGCAGACCCACACGAGCATCCGCAAGAACCTGATCGAAGAGACGTATGAACTGCTCGAGACGATCGATGAGGACGATCCGGATCATATGCGCGAGGAGCTGGGCGACCTGCTGCTGCAGATCATGCTGCATGCGCAGATGGAGCAGGAGGTCGGCACATTTACGGTGTACGATGTGATCGCGGAGCTGAACGAGAAGCTGATCCGCCGCCATCCCCATGTGTTCGGCGACAAGTCGGCAGGCGACGCGGAAGAGGCGCTCAGCAACTGGGAAGCGATCAAGAAGGAAGAGAAGCGCCAGGCAGGTCAGGATGTGGAGCGCATGTCCGTGCTGGCCGGAGTGCCCAAGGATCTGCCGGGCCTGATGAAGGCGCTGAAGCTGCAGAAGAAAGCGGCGAAGGTAGGCTTCGACTGGGACAACAGCCGCGACGTCTGGGCCAAGCTGGAGGAGGAGCTTCAGGAACTGCGCGAGGTGATGGATGATCCGGCCAAGGAGGAGGAGCGGGTCGACGAGCTGGGAGATCTGCTGTTCGTGATCGTCAACCTGGCGAGATTCATGAAGGTGGACCCGGAGGAGGCGCTGGCGCGCACCAATCGCAAGTTTATGCGAAGATTCGCTTATATCGAGGAGCAACTGCGTTTAAGAGGCAGAACTTTTGACCAAACTGATCTTGAAGAGATGGAAGCGTGGTGGCAGGAGGCCAAGCGTCACTGATCCCGGAGACCGGCCGGCATGTGTTCGCAATCTGCGATTTATCACCAAAAAAATTTAATGAAGAACCTTCCTATAGCAGGAATTTCCTCATCAAGGAAGAATACATACATTCATGCGCATCATCATGTATCAAGGTTTTCACGCCGTCATAAAGGCGTGAAAGTTGATTAAACATTCATTATATCAGGAGGTTTAATGAAGTATGAACAAGACAGATCTGGTGAACAACATTGCTGCGAAGAGCGGATTGACGAAGAAAGACGTTGAAACTGTGCTGAACGGTTTCCTGGGAGAAGTGACGGACGCTCTCTCCAAGGGCGAGAAGGTGCAGCTCATCGGCTTCGGCACATTCGAAACTCGCAACCGCTCCGGCCGTGTAGGTCGCAATCCGCAGACGGGCAAGACGATCAACATTCCGGCCACGAAGATCCCAGCTTTCAAAGCAGGCAACAAGCTTAAAGAAGCCGTGAAATAATGCGTCTGGACAAGTACCTCAAAGTATCGCGCCTGATCAAGCGTCGCACTGTCGCGAAGGACGTCTCCGAGCAGGGCCGGGTATGGCTGAACGGTCGTGAGGCGAAGCCCAGCGCAACAGTCAAGCCTGGCGATGAGCTGAAGATCCAGTTCGGCCAGAAGCTGGTGACGGTTCGGGTAGAGCGAGTTTCCGAGACTGTTCGCAAGGAAGAAGCTGGCGACATGTACACAGTCTTGAAGGAAGAAGGCATCGGTTCCTGAGAGCCGAGTCTTCTTTTTTTATGTTTTTATGGCTGTGCAGATCGCTGGCAGCCCGTCAACTGGCATGCAACTTTTCTGGCCGAAGGTGGTCTAAAACCGGACTCGTCCTCATAGCATTAGTGGTAAAAGAGGAGGGTACGGGCCATGATCGAACCGGTGAAGAACAAGCGTCAGGAAATCAAAATGCTGAACCGCAAGCTGCTCGAAATATCCGGCGTCAAGAACGTGGACAGCTTCGACAGCGAGGAGTTTCTGCTGGAGACGGAATGCGGCTATCTGACGGTTCGCGGAGCCAATCTGCATATCAAGAATCTCAACCTGGAGCAGGGGCTCGTCGCCATCGAGGGCACGGTGAACGACCTGACCTATCTGGACTCTAACGCTCCGGGCAAATCAACGGGATTCTTCAGCAAGCTGTTCAAGTGAGCCTGCAGACGCAATTTCTGACGCTGTGGATGATGTTCGCCTGCGGCTGTATGCTGGGCGGGATCCTCGATGCGTATCGGGTCATCACGGGCCTCACTCGCATGAAGCGTTGGCTCATCCCGCTGTTTGACATCCTGTACTGGCTCGGCGCGATGGTGCTGGTGTTCCGGGTATTGTATGTGAGCAATCTGGGAGAGGTGCGGCTGTTCGTCTTTCTCGGATTGCTCGCCGGACTGGCGATCTACTATGCCACGATCAGCACCTATGTGATGCGCCTGGTCCGACGTCTGCTGTTATGGCTTGCAGCATGCTGGCGATTCACCATCCGGATTTTCCGCGTGCTCGTCATCATTCCGCTCATCTATGTATATCGGGCTGTGCTTGCGGTGCTGATGTTTTTCGGGACGGCTACTATTTTCCTTTGTAAATTTGTGCTACAATTGGTGTATCCCTTGTGGAAGCTCTTGCGCCGATTGATGGTCGCATTGGCGAGGCTGTTAAGACTTGAACCTGCGTTTCATCGGGCGCGCACATGGATATCCCGCTTCAAGCGCAGATTATAGGGGGATGGTATACGCAATGCCACTAGACGATATGCCGTATAGGGCGGATACGCGTCCTGCATCTGGCAAGGGCAAGAAGCGTCGGATCCGGCTGTTTATGATCATTCTGCTAGGTTTTCTGGTATGGTCCGGGTACACCTTCTACGATCAACAGACGCTCGCAGAGGAGAAAGAAGAGCAACTGGCGGAGACCGAGCAGAAGCTGGCAGAGATCCTTCAACTGAATGCGGATTACAAGCGTGAGATCGAGCGGCTGCAGGATCCGGAATACATCGAGCAGCGCATCTACAAGGACCTGCAGATGAAGAAGGACGGAGACACGCTGTATCAGGTATATCCGTAAGTATCCTTATTGACCGTTAAGCCGCCTTCGGTTATAATCGGCATAACACAAATTATCTATCCGACAGGCATTCCAAGGGAGGAACATCTGATTTTATGGCAATTGAAGTAGGCACGAAGTTAGAGGGCAAGGTGACGGGTATCACCCATTTCGGAGCATTCGTTGAGCTTGCGGGGGGTGTCACCGGACTCGTGCACATATCGGAGGTGGCCGACAACTACGTCAAGGACGTAAATGACCACTTGAAGATTGATGATGTCGTTACTGTGAAAGTGATCAATGTAGACAAGGACGGCAAAATTGGTCTTTCTATCAAACAAGCCATCGATCGCCCTGCCGGCGACAGACGTCCTCCTTCAAGTGACAGGAAGCCTTACGGTGATAGAAAGCCTTATCGCGCAGACCGCTCCGGCGGTTATCGCAATGACAGCAAACTATCATTCGAAGACAAGATGTCCAGATTCCTGAAGGACAGCGAAGAACGCATCTCTTCCCTAAGGAAGAATACCGATTCGAAGCGCGGCGGTCGCGGATCCAGACGGTCGTAATGTCGTAATGGCGAAGGTGCGCAAGATCCCTGTCTTCGCATAATTCTATAAGAGCGATCATAGAAGCTGGCATACACCTGATGGTGGACGCCAGCTTTTGTTATGCGCAGATCGAGGGATGTCCGGGCTTGCCAGGGCATGGCGCCGCGCGGTATGCTGGAGGGAGTCTTGGGAGAATCATGGCGATCACGATCCATGGGATCAGAGAGAGGAGCAGACCGCATGACGAAGGAACCCGCCTGGGCAGTGAGGACGGTGGAGTCCATCATCGCCCGATATTCGCTGCTGCACGAGCATCCGCACCTGGGCGACTGCTGGAACTATGAGAGCGGCGTGATGCTGAAGGCGATCAGGGATGTCCATGAGTGGACGGAGGATGATCGTTACCTGACCTATATCAGGCGAAACATCGATCACTATGTGAACAAGGAAGGCGAGATCCGCACCTACCATCTGGAGGACTACAATCTCGACCAGATCAACCAGGGGAAGCTGCTGCTGTTCCTGTACAGGAAGACGCAGGAGGACCGGTACCGTCTGGCCTTCGAGCAGCTCTTCACCCAGCTATTGGGCCAGCCGCGGACGGAGGCAGGCGGCTTCTGGCACAAGAAGATCTATCCGTACCAGATGTGGCTGGACGGGCTGTATATGGCGCAGCCGTTCGTCGCCGAATACGCATGGATGAACGGGCGGCCGGAGCTGTTCGACGACATCGCCCATCAGCTGCTGCTCGCGGAGAAGCGCACGCGCAACCCCGCCACCGGGCTCCTGCATCATGCCTGGGATGAGAGCCGGGAGCAGGAATGGGCGGATCCGGAGCATGGCCGATCTCCCCACGCATGGGGCCGTGCCATCGGCTGGTACTGCATGGCGGTCGTGGATGTCCTCGATTACCTGCCGGTCCATCATGCGAAGCGCGGTCAGCTGATCGGCATCTTCGAGCGGCTGATCGATGCGCTGGTGCGCGTGCAGGACGAGAAGAGCGGCGTGTGGCACCAGGTGTTGGGGCAGGAGGGTCGGCCGGGCAACTATCCGGAGGCGTCCTGCACCGCGATGATCGTCTATGCCGGCTTAAAGGCCCTGCGGCTGGGCTATCTGAGCGGTCGTTACCTGGAGCCGATGGTTCGCGCCCATGACGGCATGCTGAGGCAGTTTGCCGAGATCGATGAACAAGGCCATGTCCATGTGCATCGCATCAACCGCGTCGCCGGCCTCGGCGGCCATCCATATCGCGACGGCTCTTATACGTACTATGTGCAGGAAGAGGTCGTATCCGACGATCCGAAGGGCGTGGCCCCGTTCATCATGGCTTGCCTGGAATATGAGAGGCTCGTCGGCGGACCGGTGGCCTGACGGCAGGTCCTGCCGCCTGTCGTGATGCTCTCCATATCCTGTTGGACCGGAAGCTGGCATTCGCCCTGATGGCGGATGTCAGCTTCTTTCGTCATTGAACCGCCCGCAGCAGCAGGCTTCGCGCCTGGGCCTGCCGGAAGGGATGATCGGTCGGGGCGGATGAAACTTAAGGCATGAGCTGAGGCGGGAGCGGGCGTTGACGGTTCGCATCGTTGGAAAGTTATGTCGAGCTATATTTTTCGTTCGACGGTATCGCACCATTTGTGCAATAATTCATCGCCGTTCTCCGATGGTGGTGCGGAGGACGTGACAGGGGAAGGGAGCGTTAAGGAAGGTTCCGATCGTCGCTGCGAATCGTCTGGCGTCTGCTGCCGCAAGCGATCGCACGGCTTCGCGGCGCTCTGGAGCAAGTCAGATTCTTGTCGGAAAATGCTCCGGCCCGGCCAACCGATTGTGACAAACTTCTGGAACGCAGCCGTTCTATAATAAGGGGCACACGAATATGAATATAGGTGGTGCTTCGCGATATGCTGAATTGGAACGGATCCCCCAATCGGTCGCCTGGTCATGAACGAGTGACTGCCCCGATGGGCAGCCGGCTGAAGGCCCTTGTCTTCCAGAACCGCATCGCGCAGGCGATCGCAGCGAGGAAATGGACGATCGCCCTCGTGCTGATGGGTCTGCTGCTTGGACGAGCCGTGATCCTGGACGAGCTGTCTCCCTTCGCGCTGGCCTTCTTCGGCGTGGTCTATTTCCTGCGCCGGGACGCCATCCGCTGGGTGACTGCCGCCTTGCTGCTGGGCGGCTTCCTCGCCGCCGGCGGGGTCGGCCCGGAGGTGCAGATGGGCATGCTGGCAGCGCAGATGCTGGTCTTCCTGGGTCTGCAGAGGGGACTCGAGAACTTCGGCAAGGCGGAGATCGTATACGCGCCGATTCTCGTCTTCGTATCGTCCTTCTTCGTGGATCTGGTCGCCAGCGTCATGCAGACGAGCGTCTCCTGGTACGGTCTGCTGATGGGGGGTGTGGAGGCAGGGCTCAGCTTTATCCTCACACTCATCTTCCTGCAGGCGATCCCGGTGTTCACCCTGACGCGCAAACATTATCAGCTCAAGAACGAAGAGATCATCTGCCTCATCATCCTGCTCGCCTCGATCATGACAGGGACCGTCGGCTGGGTCATCGGAGAAGCCGTGTCGATCGAGCACATCTTCTCGAGGTATCTCATCCTGATCTTCGCCATGGTCGGCGGGGCCGCGCTGGGCGCATCGGTCGGGGTGGTGACAGGGCTCATCCTGAGCCTGGCCAGCGTAAGCGCCGTCAGTCAGATCGGGCTGCTGGCCTTTGCCGGACTGCTGGCCGGACTCTTCCGGGAAGGGCGCAGAGCGGCAGTATCCTTCGGTCTGCTGCTGGGCTCATCGATCCTGTCTTTCTATGTTAGCGAGTCGGAGCATATCCTCTATTCGATGTGGGAATCGCTGATCGCCATCGCCCTGTTCCTGCTCACTCCCCGCAGCGTGCTCGATATCGTCGCCAAGTATGTGCCCGGCACGCAGCAGAACATCAAATCGCAGTATGATTATGCGAGGCGGGTCAGGGACATCACCGCATCCCGCGTCAGGCAGTTCTCGGCGGTATTCCGTCAACTGTCCCAGAGCTTCCAGCCGGTGCAGGAGGAGCCGGAGGTGAAGCAGGAGCAGCAGGTGGGGCATTTCATGAATCAGGTGGCGGAGCGGGCCTGCGCGACCTGCTGGAAGCAGCGGAAATGCTGGGAGGAGAACTTCCAGCACACCTATCGTTGGATGACCGACATGATCAGCGCCGTCGAGACGGTGCCGGAGATGACGAAGCAGGATATCCTGCCGGAATGGCGAAGGTCCTGCGTGAAGTCGGAGGGCGTGCTCGAGATCATGAAGGAGCAATATGCGCTGTACCAGCATGATCAACGGTGGCGCAAGCAGATCCAGGAGAGCCGGTTGCTCGTGGCCGAGCAGCTGTTCGGCGTGTCACAGGTGATGGAGGATCTGGCGAACGAGATCAAGCGCGAGGGGCAGGAGCTGTTCCTGCAGGAGGAGCAGATCAGGCAGACGCTGGAGGAGCTGGGCCTGCCCATCCTTGGCATCGATATCATCAGCCTCGAGGAAGGCAATGTGGAGATCGAGATCACCCACCAATACAACAAGGGCCTGGACGAATGCCGCAAGATCATCGCGCCGCTCCTGTCGGATATTCTCGGGGAGAATATCGCGGTCAAGCGGGAAAGCTACGAGCATGCGAAGGACGGTTACTACGTCGCGCACCTCGGTTCGGCGAAGGAGTATGAGGTGGAGACCGGCATCGCCGGCGCTGCCAAAGGAGGCAATCTGCTGTCCGGAGACAGCTTCAGCACGGTCGAGCTGAGCAACGGCAAGTTCGCGGTGGCGCTGAGCGACGGCATGGGCAATGGCGAGCGCGCCAAGCTGGAGAGCAGCACCGCGCTGTCGATCCTGCAGCAGCTTCTCCAATCCGGGATGGATGAGGAACTGGCGATCAAATCGGTCAATAACGTCCTCTTGTTTCGCTCGACCGATGAGATGTTCGCCACGATCGACGTGGCCCTGATCGACCAATACAATGCGCATACGACCTTCCTGAAGACCGGCTCAACGCCGAGCTTCATCAAGCGCGGCGGCGAGGTGATCACGATATCGGCCAACAATCTGCCGATCGGCATCCTGCAGGATATCGAGATCGAGCTGGTGCGCCTGCAGCTGATGCCCGGCGATACGCTCATCATGATCACGGATGGCATCTATGACGCACCGGGCCACGCGGTGAACAAGGAGCTGTGGCTGAAGCGGCTGATCCATGAGATCCAGTCGGATGATCCTCAGGAGATCGCCGATCTGCTGCTGGAGAAAGTCGTCCGCTATCACCAGGGCGAGATCAACGATGATATGACGGTCGTGGTGGCGAGCATTCGCAAGTACAAACCGGAATGGGCGACGTTCCGTCTGCCCAACGCGCCGCGCATCGAGCGGCCGAAGGTCGTCAGTTGAACAGATGGGCGGAAGCGGCATCGGGGGATGCGCGGCATGAGAGTGCCGCCGCATGGAGCTTCATGCCGCATCCAGTGTCAGACAGGAGGTGTCGGTCAACTTCATGGCGAGCGCACAGGATGCAGTCCGGTTGAGTGGGAGGTTTGCTGTATGGAGTGATGCTGGCTTGTCCGGTGTCGCTCTTTTTTATTGGTGACAGGGAAGGTAACGGAAAGTTGCCGCCTCATCCCGATCACCGGTTGAAGCGATGCGTTCGACCGCCGGTCCGATATTCATTCCCCCGTCCGGACAAGTGTCGGGCGGATTCCTGGCATACGCGACTAAACCTTCTCAGAATTGGCGAAACTGCTTAGTAGAATCAGATGCTAGGAATGAGAGGGTGAGTGAGTTGCTGAAACAGATCATCTTGATCACAGACGGTTGCTCCAATACGGGCCTGAACCCGGTGGTGGCGGCTGCGCATGCTGCGAGCGCGGGAGTGACGGTGAATGTGATCGGCGTTGTGGATCATGGAGAGATCGGCAAGAGCGGGGCGGCGGAAGCAGATGCGATCGCCCGGGCGGGTGGCGGCATGTGCCGGATCGTCAGCCTGCGTGAGCTGGCGCAGACAGTACAGATGATGACACGGAGGACGGTGGCCCAGACGATCCGGCAGGTGGTGGAGCAGGAGCTGAAGAAGACGTTCGCCGTCGATTCGGTGGAGAAGCTCTCTCCGGTCAAGCGGGCGCATGTGGTGAAGGTGATGGACGATCTGGGCGAGACCGTATCGCTGCGCGTCTGCCTGCTGATCGATGCCAGCGCGAGCATGAGGCCCAAGCTGCGCTCCGTGGAGGAGGCGGTGCACGATCTGTCGCTCAGTCTGGAGGCCAGGTCTGGCCAAAGCGAGATCAGCGTGATGTACTTCCCCGACGGGCACGAGCTGACCGCGGGGGTGGCCGTGCCGTGGACGAAAGCGCCTTCGGAGATCCGGAGCGTGTTCAGGCACCTTGAGATGCAGGGCGTGACGCCGACCGGACCTGCGATCATGAGCGCCTTGCAATACATAACGGGGGAACGCACGGAGACGGCGGGACAGCGGGAGCTGGCCGCAAGCCGCGAAGCCGCGCCGGGAACGGGGCTGCTGCAGGACTATGTCGTATGAGCTTCGCTTGCTACCTGGCGATCGCATCGTCGGCAGATGGAATGGTCGTTCCTATCGGGTGGAACAGAAGCTGGGGGAAGGGGCCAATGGCCAGGTCTACCTGGTGACAGGCGCCGCCGGACTCTGCGCGCTCAAGCTCGGGTACAGCGCCGTTGATCTCCAGTCGGAGATCAACGGGCTGATGGAGCTGCGGTTCGGGACGGGCAACAGCGGCAGCTATGTGCTCGATACGGACGATGTGACGCTGGGCGGGCAGGAGTACCCGTACTATGTGATGCGATATGTGCAAGGCGTTACCCCTTCCCGGTTCCTCGCCGAGAACGGAATGGACTGGTATCCGGTCATCGGCTGGCGTCTGCTGACAAAACTGTCAGAATTGCATGATCGCGGGTATATATTCGGAGACCTGAAATCTGATAATATATTAGTGTCCGGTTATGGGACAACGGAGTTGATCGATTACGGGGGGCTCACCCGCTTCGGCAAGGCGGTCCGCCAATACACCGAGCTGTATGATCGGGGGTATTGGCGGGCCGGGCCGCGTTCGGCCGACGCGGGGTATGATCTGTTCGCCTTTGCCGTTCTGTGCCTGGAGCTTGCCGACAGCGGCGGCAGGCTGGCGCTTCTGGCGAAAGACCCGGAGCGGAGCGCGACGAAGCTCGTTCGCCTCGCCGATCAGCTGCCGGCCTGTGCCGTCGTGGCGCCGGTGCTCAAGGCCTGCCTGACAGGCGGGCTGCGCAGCGCTGAGGAAGCGAGGGCGGCATGGCGCAGGTGTGTCTACGCTGCAGGCGCCGATCGCGCCGAAGTGCACAGGTCCCCTCCGGCAGCCCTGACCGCCGTTCTGGCCGGGACTTTCATCCTGTCGGTCATCGCGTTCGGGGCGGCGTTGTATTGGAGCATCAGCTAGTTCAGACAGATGGAAGGTTCCCCGGCATGATCGTGGCATGGAGCCGTTCGACGGCGGGACAGGTGCAGCGACCCTCAGGGCAGCGACCGATCCGTGCCATCCGATCTTGTGTCCAGGGAGAGGGAGGAGCGGAGGTCGATGTCGATCGAGCTTCGGATGGAGCAGTATATCAGGCAGGAAGGTCTCCTGGATCCGGGCGACAGCGTCATCGTGGCCGTATCGGGCGGTCCGGATTCGACGGCGATGCTGCATCTGCTGCGGAAGCTGGCGCCCAAGTGGCAGCTGAAGCTGCATGTTGCGCATATGGACCACGGCTTCCGGGGGGAGGAATCCCGCCGCGAGGCGGAGTGGGTGGCCTCACTGGCGGATGAGCTGGGACTGGAGTGCACGGTGAAGCATGCGGACGTGCCGGCGCTTGCGGCGGAGGCCGGAGGCAACGCGCAGGAACTGGCCAGAGAGGTCCGCTATGCCTTCCTGCTGGAGACCGCGCGCCGGGTGGGCGCAGGCGTCATCGCCCTCGGCCACCATGCCGATGATCAGGCCGAGACCATCCTCATGAAGCTGATCCGCGGCGCTTCGTTGTCCGGCCTCTCCGGCATGTCGCCAGTCTCCGTTCGCCAAGGGGTGAAACTCGTCCGGCCGCTTCTTCGTATATATAAGGAAGAAATCGTGACCTTTCTGCAGGAGCACGGATACGGTTACTGCGAGGACAGCAGCAACCTGACGCGCAAGTACGCGCGCAACCGGCTGCGTCTCGACGTCCTGCCGATGCTGAGAAGCTTCAATCCCGAGCTGGCCGGAACGCTGGGCCGCATGGCGGATATCCTGCGCGACGAGGACCGCTTCCTGCACCGTCTGGCGGAGGATGAGGCGAAGCGGTTGTTCCGCTGTTCGGCAGGCAGCTGTGCCGGATCGCGCGAGAGGTTTCTGAAGCTTGATGTCGCTTTACAAAGAAGAGTGATTAAACTAATATTAAGTTATCTGTGTGAAAATCAGGAACAAGCGGAATCGATACATATCGAACAGGTGCGAGAAGCTATCCGGCAGGCAGCTTCTCCTTCCATTGCGCTCGATCTGCCGGGCGCCAGGTTCATGCGCGAGTACGATGAATTGCGGTTCACCGCAGGCGCTCGCCCGAGCGATTCGAGAGCCTACCAGTATACCGTACCGCATCCGGATTATCGGTTGATGATAGAGGAGACTGGCGTGGAGCTTCATTTCCGCCAGCTGGCGCGCGCCGAGCTCGCCCCGTTTAGGGACGGTCATGGAATCGATGAGAGAAGCGCATACTTTGACCGGGATGCAGTGGTCTTTCCGCTTACTGTCAGAAGCCGCTTGCCAGGGGATCGCATCCAGCTCCCCAACCTGCCCGGCACGAAGAAGCTGAAGGAGTTGTTCATCGATCTGAAGGTGCCGGTGAGCGTGCGGGACAAGGTGCCGTGCATCGTCGACGGGGAAGGCAGGCTGCTCTGGGTATGCGGGATCAGACGTTCACGGCATGCGCCGGTCACTGACGAGACGAAATCGGTGCTCAGCATCACGCTTGATTCAGAATGAGAGCCTGTTTCACGACATACAATAATTAGGAGGGTAATTCTTTTGCACAACGACATCCAGGAAATCCTGTTCACCGAGGAACAAATTCAGGACAAGATACGCGAATTGGGACAAATGATCAGCGAGCAGTACAAGGATCGCAATCCGCTCATCATCTGCGTGCTGAAAGGTGCCTACATGTTCATGGCGGATCTGACGAAGCGAATCACGATCCCCATTGAAGTGGACTTCATGGCGATATCCAGTTATGGACAGTCTACCAAGTCCTCCGGAGTCGTCAAGATCATCAAGGATTTGGACGTGTCCGTGGAAGGGCGCGATGTGATTATAGCCGAGGACATCATCGACAGCGGCTTGACCCTGAGCTATCTGGTCGATGTTCTGGAGAGACGCAATGCGAAGTCTGTGTCCATCGTAACGCTCTTTGATAAACCTGCTGGCCGTAAAGTAGAACTGGAGGCGGATTATAAAGGATTCATCCTGCCTGATGCATTTGTCGTCGGCTTTGGATTGGACTATGCCGAGAAATATCGCAATCTCCCGTACATCGGAATCCTGAAACCGGAAGTCTACGCCTAGACGATTGCATCCGTCCGTCGAATTGTATTCACGGGATAGCCATGTTAAAATGAGTAGAACTTCTGCTGCACAGCAGAATCAAATGTACCACTGAGAGGAGGGTGGGGATGAATCGATTCTTAAAAAATACCGCATTTTACTTGATCATCATACTTATTACGGTAGGAATCGTAAATATCATCAGTTCGAATAACGAACAGAGATCCGAGTTAACATACGATGTTTTTCGTTCCCAACTTGAGCAGAAAAATATTGTCGATGTCACCGCCAAATTTGACGGGTATACGTACTATATCACCGGTACGATGAAGGTCAACCCGAATCCGAGCGTATATCCCTCATTGAAATTCAGTACGCGCGCTCCGGCTTCGGAATCGGTTGTCCAGCTGCTCGAGTCCAGCGGCATCACCGAAGTGTGGCAGCCGATGGAAGGGCAGAGCATCTGGATCTCGCTTCTGACAACGCTTATCCCATTCGTTATCATGTTCGCGCTGTTCTTCTTCCTGCTGAATCAGGCGCAGGGCGGCGGCGGCAAGGTGATGAATTTTGGCAAGAGCCGGGCAAGGCTCTATAACGAGGACAAGAAAAGAGTCACGTTCGACGACGTGGCAGGTGCTGACGAAGAGAAGCAGGAACTGGTGGAGGTTGTCGAATTCCTGAAGGATCCGCGCAAGTTCGCCTCTCTTGGTGCGCGCATTCCGAAGGGCGTGTTGCTGAACGGCCCTCCAGGGACAGGCAAGACGTTGTTGGCACGCGCCGTTGCAGGGGAAGCCGGTGTACCGTTCTTCAGCATCAGCGGCTCCGACTTCGTGGAAATGTTCGTCGGTGTCGGCGCATCCCGCGTACGTGACCTGTTCGAGAACGCGAAGAAGAATTCCCCCTGTATCATCTTCATCGACGAGATCGACGCCGTCGGCCGTCAGCGCGGTGCCGGGCTGGGCGGCGGACATGACGAACGCGAGCAGACGCTCAACCAATTGCTCGTGGAGATGGACGGCTTCGGCGCCAATGAGGGCATCATCATCATCGCGGCGACGAACCGGCCGGACATTCTGGACCCGGCGCTTCTGCGTCCGGGACGCTTCGACCGTCAGATCACGGTTGACCGTCCTGACCTGAAGGGACGCGAAGCGGTGCTGCGGGTCCATGCCCGCAACAAGCCGCTGGCCAAGGACGTCAAGCTCGACGTGCTGGCTCGCTACACCACCGGGTTCACGGGCGCGGACCTCGAGAACCTGCTGAACGAGGCGGCGCTGATCGCCGCTCGCCGCAACCGCAAGGAGATCACGATGGCGGAGCTCGACGAGGCCTTCGACCGCGTGGTCGTCGGCACCCAGAAGAAGAGCCGGATCATCAGCGAGCGCGAGAAGCGGACCATCGCCTATCACGAAGCCGGCCACGCCATCATCGGCTATTATGTGCGCCATGCCGACGTCATCCACAAGGTGACGATCGTGCCGCGCGGTCGCGCTGGCGGATATGCGATGATGATCCCGAAGGAAGGCGAGGACCGCATGCTGCAGACGAAGTCCGAGCTGCTGGATCGGGTCGTCGGCCTGTTGGGCGGCCGGGTGGCCGAGGAGCTGTTCATCGGCGAGATCGGCACCGGCGCTTACGACGACTTCCGCAAGGCGACCCAGATCGTGCGCGCGATGATCACGGAGTACGGCATGAGCGACAGGCTCGGACCTCTCCAGTTCGGCAACAATCAGGGACAAGTGTTCCTGGGACGCGATATCGCGCATGAGCAGAACTACAGTGACCAGATCGCCTATGAGATCGACCAGGAGATGCAGTCCATGATCCGCTCCTGCTACGAGAGAGCGAAGGAGATCCTGAAGGAGCACGAGAAGCAGGTTCATCTGCTGGCGAATGCGCTCATCGAGTATGAAACGCTGGATAAGGAACAGATCACCGAGCTGCTCGAGACGGGCAAGCTGAGCCAGAACCCGCTGAAGTCGGGAGAGTCGGCCGAGGCGTCCAAGCCGCAGGATGATGCCAGGGACGTGAAGGTGAACATCCAGCAGCAGGCCAACGAGAGCGAATCGAACAAACTGCATTTCGACAAGGACAAGAAATCATCCGCGTCTTCATCCGATACCGGTCATCCGGACCAGGCGAGCAAGGATCAGGGCGGCAAGGACGGCGCCGGGGACGCTGGGGACAGCAACTGACCAAGATGAAGAACCGCTCACAGGCATCCTGTGCAGCGGTTCTTTTTTCATGGACGGCGGCCTCCCTTTCGCCGGCGGCGCCGGGGAAATAAATGGCCGAATAAGGTTGGATATACATTGACACCATAACAGACGTTGTGTAAATTTAGTTGTAACTGGCCGGGAGCTGATTTTTTTCTTGGGGGATAAGTTCTAACATTCACAATGCTGCCGAGCCCCAGACGGCATCGGGCGAGCTCCGGGAGCCAGCAGGTATGATCCTGAAGTTGTCATCAGGCAGCAATCATCGATAGACATACGGCTTTATATTTTAGGTTTCATATGTACATTTTTTCACGAGGGGTGGGTCTGACATGGCCATGACGATGGAGCAGCTGGCCGAGCAGCGCAGAATCGAGCAGAACAGAGAGCTGAAGGAACGTCTCCTGCAGTTGAAAAAAGAAAGAAACGCAATCATCCTTGCCCATTATTATCAACGCGATGAGATACAGGAAGTGGCAGACTTCCGCGGCGACTCGTTCCTGCTCGCCCAGAAGGCGGCGCAGACGGATGCCGACGTGATCGTGTTCTGCGGCGTGCATTTCATGGGGGAGAGCGCGAAGATCCTCGCGCCGAACAAGATCGTGCTCATCCCGGATGAGCGCGCCGGGTGCCCGATGGCCGATATGGTGAACGTCGAGGGGTTGCTCGAGCTGAAGCGCCAGCATCCCCATGCGAAGGTCGTCACGTACATCAACTCGTCGGCGGAAGTGAAATCCGTCACCGATATCTGTTGCACCTCCTCCAACGCGGTGAAGGTGGTGCAATCGCTGGATACCGACGAGATCATCTTCTGTCCGGACAAGAATCTCGGACGATATGTGCAGCAGTTCACCGACAAGAAGATGATCCTCTGGGAGGGCTACTGCAATACCCATGACATGCTGACCCTGCGCGATGTGGAGGAGATGCGGGCGAAATATCCGGATGCGCAGTTCGTCGTCCATCCGGAATGCCGTCCGGAAGTGGTGGCGCAGGCGGATTTCGTCGGCAGCACGACGGCCATCCTGAAATATTGCAAGGAATCGGACTGCCAGGAATTCATCGTCGGCACGGAGGACGGAACCGGGTACCAGCTGCGTCTGGACAGCCCGCACAAGACGTTCCACTTCGCATCGAAGTTCCTCGTCTGCCCGAACATGAAGGTGAACAACCTGAAGAAGGTCGTGCGTTGTCTGGAGACGATGCAGCCGCAGGTATACGTTCCGCCGGAGATTGCGGACAAGGCAAGGGTAGCCCTCGAACGCATGCTCCAGGTTCAGTGAACGGAGTCGCCTCGACACGGGAGAGTTCAGAATAAAAAGGTGGCATATATGGCATGATAGCTCCTCAATATCTCGTCGATTTCTCGCTGGATGCCCTGCCACGGGAGCAATTCGACGTTATCGTTATCGGGGCCGGCATCGCCGGCCTGTTCACCGCCATTCAGGCGAGCCGCACGCATCGGCGCGTCGTGGTGATCACGAAGAAATCGCTGATGGACAGCAACACGCGCTTCGCGCAGGGAGGGATCGCCGCCGTCATCTCGGACGATGATTCTCCGGAGTATCATCGTCAGGATACGATGATCGCCGGCGCCGGTCTGTGCGATCCGAAGGCGGTGGATGTGCTCGTCCACGAAGGGCCGGCCGGAGTGCAGGACCTGATCCGGCTGGGCACCCACTTCGACCTGGAGAAGGACGGGGAGTTCGCCCTGACGATGGAAGGCGCTCACAGCCAGCGCCGCATCCTGCATGCGAACGGGGATGCTACCGGCTACGAGATCGTCAGGGCGCTGTCGGAGAAGGTGAAGGCGAACCCCAACATCACGATCTGGGACGACCATTTCGTGATCGATCTGATCACCCGGCAGGGCGAGTGCTATGGCGCGCTGGTCCTGAGGCCGGATGGCTCGATCGTCTACGTGTCCGGCAAGGCGACGATCCTGTGCAGCGGCGGCGGCGGCCAGCTCTACCGCTATACGACCAACCCGGATGTGGCAACGGGCGACGGGGTGGCGATCGCCTATCGCGCGGGAGCCTTCATCCGCGACATGGAGTTCGTGCAGTTCCATCCGACGGTGCTCAGTTATCCGGGGGCGCCGCGTTTCCTCATCTCCGAGGCGGTTCGCGGCGAAGGGGCCGTGCTGCGCAATATTCACGGCGAACGGTTCATGGAACGCTACCATCCGCAGCTCGAGCTGGCCCCTCGCGACATCGTGGCGAGGGCGATCGTCAGCGAGATGGAGCAGACGAAGTCGACTTTTGTGTATATCGATATCACGCACGAGGATCCGGATCGCGTCAGAAACCGCTTCCCGACGATCTACGAGACCTGCCTGCGCTATGGTCTGGATCTGACGACGGACTGGATACCGGTGGCTCCTGCCGCTCACTATATGATGGGGGGCATCAAGACCGACCTGTACGGGGAGACCAACGTCAAGCGGCTGTTCGCCTGCGGCGAGGTGTCCTCCACCGGCGTGCATGGCGCGAACCGGCTCGCGAGCAACTCGCTGTCGGAAGCGATCGTCTTCGGCAGACGGATCGTGCAGCGGGTGAATGAGCTGGCGCCGCTTGAGCAGGAGGTGTCGGTCAGCTGCCACTTCAACCGCACGGAACCGCTCCGCCAGCCGGTCATCGAGAAGCGGCTGAAGCTGCAGAAGACGATGCTCAGGCATGTCGGCGTGCGGCGCAACGAATACTCCCTGAAGAAGGCGCTGGAGGAGCTGAGGCGCCATCAGCCGATCTTCGAGGCGCGTCTGACGAGAAGAGAGGAGTTCGAGTTCGCGAATCTGCTGATCTGCGGGCTGCTCACCACGGAAGCC
This sequence comes from uncultured Paenibacillaceae bacterium, assembly GCA_937957685.1. Lineage (GTDB taxonomy): Bacteria > Bacillota > Bacilli > Paenibacillales > DA-C8 > Insulibacter. The sequence continues at coordinate 10,480 of CALGAO010000040.1, read as the reverse complement.
GCCCTGCTGCGGAAGGAAAGCCGCGGCGGCCACTACCGGGAGGATTATCCCGAGCGGAATGACGAAGCCTGGCTGAAGCATCTGTTGTTCCAGCGAGAGCTCGGAGTTGTGGAGGAATTCATCTATGATCATGTCTAGTTCGCATACGCTGAATGCCCTGATCCGCGAATGGCTGGCTGAGGATCTCGGGATCGGAGACATTACGTCAGCCGCGACGATCCCGGCAGACCATGAGTCGATCGGGATCATCCATATGAAGGATGCGGGAGTTGTGGCAGGGTTGCCGATGGCGGAGGCGGTGTTCCGCATGGTGGATGACCGGCTGAAGTTTCGGGCCCTGGTGTCCGATGGCGCGAGGGTGTCGCACGGCGATGTGATCGCCCGCGTGCACGGCAACACGCGCAGCATCCTGAGCGGAGAGCGGCTCGCGCTCAATCTGCTGCAGCGCATGTCGGGGATCGCGACGAAGACGGATGAGTTCGTCAGCCAGATCCGGGACCTGCCCGTGCGCCTCGTCGATACGAGGAAGACCACGCCGGGCCATCGCATGCTGGAGAAGTATGCGGTGCGCGTGGGCGGCGGGCACAATCACCGCTACGGCCTGTCCGACGCCGTGATGATCAAGGACAACCATATCAAGGCGGCGGGCGGGATCCGTCAAGCGATCCGCTCCGCCAGACAAGCCATCCCGCATACGATGAAGATCGAGGTGGAAACGGAGTCGCTTGAGCAGGTGCGGGAGGCGGTCGATGCCGGAGCTGACATCATCATGCTGGACAATATGCCCATCCCGGCGATGGAGGAGGCGGTCCGCTACATCAAGTCCCATGCGCCGCATGTGATCGTGGAGGCTTCGGGCGGCGTGACGCTGCAGACGGTCCGGAGCATCGCATTGACGGGCGTGGATGTCATCTCCGTCGGAGGGCTGACGCATTCCGTGCGGGCCCTGGATATCAGTCTGGATCTGAATGCGAAAAAGGAGGGACATGTATGATACTGGTAATGGACGTGGGCAATACGAATATCGTCCTTGGCGTGTACAGGGACAAGGATCTGCTGCATTATTGGCGGCTCAGCACGAACCGGTCAGCGACGGCGGATGAGTACGGCCTGTCGATCTGCAACCTGTTTCATCACGTCGGTCTGGAGATCGCCCATATCAACGGGGTGATCATCTCTTCGGTCGTGCCGCCGCTGAATAATATTCTGGATGAAATGTGCGAACGCTACCTGCGTAAGAAGCCGTTCGTTGTCGGGCCCGGCCTGAAGACGGGCATGAATATCCGTTATGAGAACCCGAAGGAGGTCGGAGCCGACCGGATCGTCAATGCGGTCGCGGCGATCGAGCTTTACGGGGCGCCGGTGATCGTTGTGGATTTCGGTACGGCGACTACATACGACTATATCGACCCGCAGGGCCAATACATCGGCGGCGCGATCGCGCCGGGCATCGGCATCTCCACGGAGGCTCTGTATCAAAGGGCGGCGAAGCTGCCCCGCATCGAGCTGAGCAAGCCCAAGGATGTCATCGGACGCAACACCGTAGCCTCGATGCAGGCGGGCATCATCTACGGATACATCGTTCAGGTCGATGGCATCGTGAACCGGATCATCCAGGAGACCGGCACGAACCCGAAGGTGATCGCGACAGGCGGCTTCGCGGAGCTGATCGCTTCCGAATCGTCGACGATTCACGAGGTGAATCCGCTGCTTACGCTGACGGGACTTCGCATATTATATGAGCGTAATGTATGACAGTCTGAGGGTTGGCGAACGACGGCGAGAGAGACATCAGCGGCAAGGAGTATGAACGACTGGCGGGCTGTATGGCGGCAGCAGGGGAAGCATGGCGAACGGCTGGTGCGTTTGTGACAGCAGCATGTCGCGAGAACGACTGGCGCCATATCGGACAGCCGGGAGGGAACGAGCACGACATGCGATCCAACAGGAGAATGAAGCGACTGGCGCAACATATAGCGGCCAGAGGATGACGAGGAGGAAGTATCATGCGGGATTATCTGATACGCGGCATCGCCTCGGGCGGCAAGGTGCGCCTCTTCGGCGTGCAGTCCACCGGCATCGTCGCCGAGCTGCAGCGCCGACACGATACGTGGCCAACGGCGACGGCCGCGCTCGGCAGGGCGGTGTCCGCAGGCCTGATGATGGGTGCGATGCTGAAGGGCGATGAGAAGTTGACGATACAGATCAAGGGCGACGGTCCGATCGGGCAGATCGTGGTGGATGCCAACGCAAGCGGCGAGGTCAGAGGCTATGTGGACAACCCGCATGTGGATCTCCCGCTCAACGAGGCGGGCAAGCTGGATGTCGCGGGTGCGGTCGGCAGGGAAGGCACGATCTATGTCATCAAGGATCTGGGGCTGAAGGAGCCGTACCGCGGCAGCGTGCCGATCATCTCCGGCGAGCTGGGGGAGGACTTCACCTATTATTTCGCCAAGTCCGAGCAGACGCCATCGGCTGTTGCCGTAGGCGTGCTGGTGAATCCGGACGGCACGGCGCGCGCTGCGGGGGGCTTCATCATCCAGATCATGCCAGGCATGACCGATGAGGAGATCACGGAGATCGAGACGAAGCTGGCGGGCTTGAGGCCGGTGACCGAGCTGCTGGACAACGGCCTGTCGATCGAGCAGATCGTGGCCCAGGTGGTCGACGATGTGGAGATACTGGAGACGATGGATGCGGTGTTCCGTTGCCAGTGCTCGGAAGAGCGGGTGGAGGGAACGCTGATCAGCATGGGCAAGGCGGAGATCGAACAGCTGCTGAGCGAAGACGAGGCGGTGGAGGTCGTCTGCCACTTCTGCAACGAAGCCTATCATTTCGATCATGATCGGCTGCGCAGCATCCTTCAGAAAATTTCGTAAATGCCATTGACAACCAAGTCGGGCGCTGATAAGATTAAATTACGATAATGCCGACTTGATTACTAGGAATAAAATGCTCGAACACCGAATGGCAGAAACCAAGAAATAGGAGGTTCATGCATGGCTAAATTAGTGCAAAATGTTACGCAACTGATCGGAGACACGCCGCTTGTTCGTCTGAACCGTGTCGTTCCGGAAGACAGCGCGGAGATCTACGTCAAGCTGGAGTACCAGAACCCGGGTTCCAGCGTCAAGGACCGGATCGCGATCGCGATGGTGGAAGCGGCCGAGCAGGAAGGCAGACTGAAACCGGGCGACACGATCATCGAGCCGACCAGCGGCAACACGGGCATCGGTCTGGCGATGGTTGCAGCAGCCAAGGGCTACAAGGCGATCCTCGTCATGCCTGAGACGATGAGCCTGGAGCGCCGCAACCTGCTGCGCGCTTACGGCGCAGAGCTGGTTCTGACGCCGGGCGCGGAAGGCATGAAGGGCGCGATCCGCAAGGCGGAAGAGCTCGTGGCCGAGAACCCTTCCTACTTCATGCCGCAGCAGTTCAAGAACAAGGCCAACGTGAAGATTCACCGCGAGACGACCGGGCCTGAGATCGTCGAAGCGATCAAATCCCATGACGGCAAGCTGGACGCATTTGTTGCCGGCATCGGAACTGGCGGTACGATCACCGGCGCTGGCTCCGTTCTGCGCGAGCATTTCCCGCATATCAAGATCTACGCGGTAGAACCTGCCGCTTCCCCGGTGCTGTCGGGCGGTCAACCTGGACCGCACAAGATTCAGGGTATCGGCGCAGGTTTCATCCCGGATATTCTGGATACCAGTATCTACGATGCTGTCATCACCGTTGAGAACGAGCAAGCATTCGAAACGTCCCGCCGCGTGGCTCGCGAGGAAGGCATCCTCGGCGGCATCTCCTCCGGCGCAGCCATCTTCGCTGCTCTGAAGGTAGCCAAGGAGCTCGGCAAGGGCAAGCGCGTCGTGGCGGTCCTGCCTTCCAACGGCGAACGTTATCTGAGCACGCCTCTGTACCAATTCGACTGATTGATGGGCACGTAGAGGGATCGGATCCTGTCAGGCCGTCCGTTGATACAACGGGCGGCCTTTTCGCTCGTTCACGTCTCTTGTCAAGCGGGATGGCCTTGCCGACGGAACGTTGACGTTGAGCGTCCCCGTTGTCCATGGCATCCCTTTCCATTATACTGGCTGTATCCGAAACCATGCTGTTGGAGGTAAGGTCCGATTGAGGCGAACCGATTGGGCTAACTGGTTGAACTGGCGGTCATCGTATACGATGCTGCCGTATGTATGCGAGATCGAATGGGAGGAAGGGCTGCCCGCTTCCTGGGAGCCGTTCTGGGAGTGCGCGGCCCCTTATTCCTGCGTGCTGGAGAGCGGCAGGACGGGCGACTATACCTACCTGGGCCTTCATCCCTTCTCGATCATCACCGGCCGCGGAGAAGAAGCTGTCGAACGGGTGCGTCTCGAGTCGCCCGCATCCGGCAGCGGTCGAGCCGAGTTCGACATCGCGTCGCTGGGCGCGAGTCAGTACGAAATCGCTCGCAAGCTGACGGGGAAACCTATGGACATCTTGCGACGCTGGATGGCGGATTACCGCTCCCCTCTGGAGAGCGAATCGACATTTTTCAGTGGCGGCTGCATCGGCTATATCGGATACGACGTCGTCCGTTCGCTCGAGAGGCTGCCCGAGCTGGCTGCTGCTGACCTGGATATCCCCGATTATGCGTTCATGATGTTCGACCAGATCTGGGTCTATAACCACAGGCGTCGGAAGCTGTCGGCATGTGTGCACACTTCCATTTCCCGGGAAATAGCGAATGATGAAGCCGCGCTGCTCGACATATACCGTCAAGCTGAGGGCAAGACTCGTCAGATGCTGTCGTGGTGGGCAGCGTGTGCGGAGCGAGGCATGGATGCCGGACGGACGCGGGCAGAAGCCTACCGCCGATGGTCCGGTTGGGATGGCCTGCGCATCGATCTGGAGCGGGTGCAGGACCTTCAGGTCAGCATGACGAGAGAGCAATTCACAGCGGCCGTGGAGCGCATCCAGGAATATATCCGGGCAGGCGATGTGTTCCAGGTGAATCTGTCGGTTCGTCAGGCGCGAAAGGTGAAGCCTTCCTGTGAGGTGCTGTATGAATGGCTGCGACTGCTCAATCCTTCCCCGTACATGGGATTGCTCAGATGCGGGGACTATCAGCTGGTGTCTGCTTCGCCCGAGCTGCTGATCAGGAAGGAAGGCAGGAAGCTGCGGACTCGTCCGATCGCCGGCACGAGAAGGCGCGGGCATACGCCCGAGGAGGACAGGAAGTTCGAGGAGGAGCTGCGCACGAGCGCCAAGGAGCGGGCGGAGCACGTCATGCTCGTCGACCTGGAGCGCAATGATATCGGCAGGACGGCGGAGTATGGCACGGTCAGGGTGGATCAATTGATGGTCATCGAGCGATATTCCCATGTGATGCATCTCGTCTCCGAGGTGACGGGGATGCTGCGGCAAGGGCTGGATGCGTTCGATGCGCTGGCCGCCGTGTTCCCCGGCGGGACGATCACAGGGGCGCCGAAGATTCGGACGATGGAGATCATCGAGGAACTGGAGCCGGTCCGCCGCGGCATCTATACAGGATCATTCGGGTGGATTGACTATAATGGGAATATGGAATTAAATATAATCATACGCACGCTGCTTAAGACAGGAGGCACAGCCTATGTGCAGGCAGGTGCGGGCATCGTCATCGACTCCATTCCTGAACGGGAGTACAAAGAGTCGCTCAACAAGGCGAAGGCGCTGTGGAAGGCTGTCCAGTATGCCGAGCAGGAGATGTTGGGCGAGGCTGCCGTTCCACATACAGAAGGGGAGTGCCAATCATGATATTGGTGATCGACAACTATGATTCGTTTACGTATAACCTGGTCCAGTACCTTGGTGAGCTGGGGCAGGAGATCATCGTCAAGCGCAATGACGAGATCGATCTGGCAGGGATCGAGGCGCTCCGACCCGATCATATCCTGATCTCGCCCGGGCCGTGCACGCCTAACGAAGCGGGCATCAGCCTGGCGCTGATCGACCACTTCAAGGGCAAGATCCCGATCCTCGGCGTGTGTCTCGGCCATCAGGCGATCGGACAGGCGTTTGGCGGGGAAGTGGTGCGTGCCGAGACGCTCATGCACGGCAAGACGTCGGAGATCTATCATGACGGGCGCGGATTGTTCGCAGGGCTGCCGAATCCGTTCACGGCGACTCGCTACCATTCGCTGATCGTCCGCCGCGAGACGCTGCCGGATTGCTTCGAGATCACGGCGGAGACGAACAAGGGAGAGATTATGGGCCTCCGCCATAAACAGTACCCGATCGAGGGCGTGCAGTTTCATCCGGAATCGATCATTACGGATCACGGCCATCAGATGCTGCGGAACTTCCTCGGCATCTCCGCGCCAACGGCAGGCTGAACATGAAGATCATGGTGAACGGACAGCTCGTGGAAGCCGGCGAGGCTGTCGTATCCGCCTATGATTACGGGTACCTGTACGGGTTGGGCCTGTTCGAGACCTTTCGCACCTATCGTGGGCGGCCCTTCCTTCTTGAGCAGCATCTCGCCCGCCTGAATGAAGGATGCGCGATCCTTGGCATTCCCTACTCCGCTGACCCTGATGAGGTCAGGGAACAGATCGCGGTCCTGCTCGCGGCCAACGGACTGGAGGACGCATCGATCCGCTATTCCGTGTCGGCGGGCAGCCACGAGGTTGGACTCGTCGGCGAGCTGACGGCTCCCCCTACCGTCGTGATCTACGTGAAACCGCTGATGTTGACAGAGCGGTGGTATCGGCAAGGACGCCCCGTCCAGCTGCTCAACACGCTGCGTCCCGCGCCTGAAACCGGACGGCGGCTCAAATCGTTTCATTATATGAACGGCTGGCTGGCGAAGCGGGAGCTGGTCCGTTATCCGTGGGCCGGTGAGGCGGAAGGATTACAAGTGAATGAACGACAGCTGCTGACGGAAGGGATCGTCAGCAATGTGTTTTTTATGAGGGATGGCATCCTGTGCACGCCGTCCCTGGATACCGGAGCGCTGCCCGGGATCACGAGAGGTCTGGTGCTAAGGCTGGCAGGCCAGGATGGACTGACGACGGAGGAGGGGGCGTATCGGTTCGCGGATCTCGATGAGGCGGACGAGATGTTCCTGACCAACTCCGTCCAGGAGATCGTGCCGGTGTCCAGGATCTATCACGCGGATGGCAGCGAGCGCGAGCTTCCGGCAGGTGCTCCGGGACCGGTTACGCGGCGGTTGATGCAGCTGTACAAAGAACAGGTGAAGGCCTTAACAAACTGAGGAGGTTATACGTCTAATGAGTAGCAGCAGCCTATCGAGAATGCTGAAGGGCCTGGATATGCTGCAGGAGCGACGTACGTTCATCATGGGCATCCTGAACGTCACGCCCGATTCCTTCTCCGACGGCGGCTTGTATGTGAGCGTGGATGCCGCGGTCCGTCGCGCGCTGGAGATGATCGAGGAAGGCGCGGATATCATCGATATTGGCGGCGAATCGACCCGGCCGGGCCATGTGCCGGTGTCGGCGGAGGAGGAGATGCGCAGGATCCTGCCGGTTATTCGTGCGGTGCGAGAAGCGGCGGGCGAGCGAGTGGCGATCTCGGTGGACACTTACAAGGCCGAAGTGGCCCGGGAAGCGATCCTGGCCGGCGCCGACTGGATGAATGACATCTGGGGGCTGAAGCGCGATCCGAAGATGGCGGCATATGCGGCCGAGCTGGGATGTCCCGTCATCGTCATGCATAATCGCGAACAGGCTGTTTACGAGGATTTTATGACCGATGTGATCCATGATCTGAAGCAGAGCATCGCCATCGCGAAGCAGGCGGGAGTGCGGGACGATCAGATCGTGCTGGATCCCGGGGTCGGCTTCGCCAAGTCGCATGAGCAGAATCTGCTCGTCATGAATCGTCTGGAGGAGATCGTCGCCCTGGGCTACCCGGTGCTGCTGGCTACATCCAGGAAGCGGGTCATCCGGCATACGCTGGGGTTGCCGATCGACCAGCTGGTCGAAGGAACAGCCGCCACCGTTGCCATCGGCATCGCCAAGGGCTGCCGCATCGTTCGCGTGCATGATGTGGCACCGATCCGGAGAACGGTGCTTATGAGCGACGCGATCGTCTACGGCAGCAACGGCAACAATCCCTACTAGAGCAGATGCGTCAGACCGGGCATGAGATCGATGCCGCTTGCAGCGGCGAAGGAGACGGACATGGACAAAATCGCTTTGCATCGCATGACATTTTATGGCTACCATGGCGTGTATGCCGAGGAGCGCAAGCTCGGGCAACGGTTCATCGTGGACGCCGAGCTGCATCTGGATCTGACGCCAGCCGGAAGGCAGGACGACCTGACGCTTACGGTGAATTATGCCGAAGCGTTCGATGTGGTGAGACGCATCGTCGAGGGGGAGCCGTTCCAGCTGATCGAGGCGTTGGCGGAGCGGATCGCTTCCGAATTGCTCGCGAACTACGCTTCGGTGCAGGCCGTAACGGTGCGCGTAACGAAGCCGCATCCGCCATTTGCCGGCGATTATGAGGGCGTGTCTGTGGAGATCAACCGCAGGAGAGCACAACCATGAGTGGAACGGAGCGCGTGAGAGTGAGGCAGATCTATCTGGGTCTTGGTTCGAATATCGGTGACAGGGAAGGGTGGCTGAGGAAGGCGTTGGCGGAGCTCCGCCAGACTTCCGGGGTGCTGGATGTGCGAGTCTCCGCGATCTACGAGACTGCGCCAGTCGGTTATACGGAACAGGGACCTTTTCTGAATATGGCAGCGTCGCTGGCAGTGGATGTGCCGGTGATGGATCTTTTCCGTCAGATGATGCTCATCGAACAGCGGCTTGGACGCCAGCGGACGATCCACTGGGGACCGCGCACGATCGACCTGGATCTGCTGATGGTGGACAGCCTGGAGGTGCGCATCGAGGAGCCCGACCTGGTCGTCCCTCACCCGAGGATGCTGGAACGAGCATTTGTGCTGACCCCGCTCCTGGATGTATTGGAACGGACGCATCCTGATTATGACAAGCTGCTGCAAAGATTGCAATCGCTGCCTGATCGGGAAGGAGTCAATCTATGGAGAAAAGTTCAATCTCAAGACGAGTCAGAGCATTCCGCAAATTAAAGGGAATGACCCAAATGGAACTGTCCGAAAGAACCGCCATATCCATCGCTGTGATCGGATCGATCGAACGGGGCACGCGCAAGCCGGACGAACAGGTGCTGTCGAAGATCGCGGGCGTGCTCGGCGTCTCGCTGGAGGAGCTGCAAGGCGCAGATGTGCAGAGCAGACGGTCGTCAGGGATGACGCGATGATGGGATAGATCGAAGAGAGGTGAAACCGCATAGGCTGTATATGGAGGACGAGACAGCTTGCGGTGAGGGGTGCATAAGCAGGCCAGGAGTCTGCATAATACGGAGCAAGAAGGAGGATGAGACATGCTCAAGATCGGAGATATCACGATGAAGAATCAGGTCGTGCTGGCGCCGATGGCCGGTGTCTGCAACCCTGCGTTCAGGCTCATCGCCAAGGAATTCGGCACCGGGCTCGTGTGCGCGGAGATGGTCAGCGACAAGGCGATCCTGCATGGCAACAAGCGAACGATGGAGATGCTGTACGTGGATGAGCGCGAGAAGCCGCTCAGCCTGCAGATCTTTGGCGGTGATCGCGAATCGCTGGTCGAGGCGGCCAAGATCGTGGATAAACAGACGAATGCGGATATCATCGACATCAATATGGGGTGTCCGGTTCCCAAGGTGACCAAATGCGACGCCGGCGCCAAGTGGCTGCTGGACCCGAACAAGATCTATGAGATGGTGGCCGCGGTGGTCGATGCGGTCAGCAAGCCGGTGACGGTCAAGATGCGCATCGGTTGGGATTCGGAGCATATCTATGCGGTGGACAACGCGCGCGCGGTCGAACGGGCGGGCGGTCAGGCGGTCGCCGTACACGGCCGCACGCGCGAGCAGATGTATACCGGCAAGGCGGATTGGGGCATCATTAAGGAGGTGAAAGAGGCGGTTAACATCCCGGTCATCGGCAACGGAGACGTATTCACGCCGGAGGATGCCAGACGCATGCTGGACATGACCGGCTGCGATGGCGTGATGATCGGTCGGGCCGCGCTGGGCAATCCGTGGATGTTGTACAGGACGGTGGAATACCTCGATAAGGGCATCTTGCCGCCGGAGCCTTCGCCGCGCGAGAAGATCGAGATCGCGATCCTGCATCTCGACCGGTTGATCACGCTGAAGGGCGAAGCCGTGGCGGTCAGGGATATGCGCAAGCATATGGCATGGTATCTGAAGGGATTGAAGGGTGCGGCCAGGGTGAAGGACCAGATCATGGAACTGACCGACCGCGAGTCTCTGGTGCGCATTCTGTATGAGTATGTGGAACAACTGGAATCCGGTTCAGATGCAACCGAACAGGAAACGGCTCCGGTGAGTGTAAAATGTTTGTGGGCAGAAAAAAGGAATAATTGGTGAACGAATGCGGAAAAGCATGGAAAAAGGCTTC
>CALGAO010000039.1 GCA_937957685.1 uncultured Paenibacillaceae bacterium | reverse complement strand
TCAGAGGGAGAATATTCTACAGGGGTGGGTCATTTTCTTTTCGTCGCTCCTGGGTCAATTATATTCCGGCGGTGACACATAACAAACTTCATCTAACTTGTAAGGTAGCAGCGTATCGACGTTATAGGCCAACATCCCCCGACAGTGATAGTCGAACTATCAATACAACAGCGTCACCAACTGCATAGGCTGTCTTATTCACTCTTACAAGGAGAGGAAGTCTTCTTCACCCACTCCCCCTCTGCCTATAAAATGGAATTGAGTTGAATTGGAATTGAGTTGAATATTATGATGTACAGGGATTTCATCGGAACGACCTGTGTCTATATGGTAACAATCATAGCGTTTCATTCCAGCGGAAAGAGATGACGGGTTATGGAGCCAGAATGAGAGGAGATGAAGGAGGTGACTTATGCGAAGGTTCTCACCGCGCGAAAGACGGGCGATCGAGCGCATGGAAAAACAGATCTTCAAGAAGCAACGAAAGAATCCATCTCTTGTTCATTGGACAGATGAAGAGCTGATGGAGCTGATTATGATGAATCGCTATCAGTTTTTTCCTCAACAAGATAGGCCCCGCTCATCTTCTCGGGGCCCAATGTAATGAAGGCATCAACCATCTCCCGTGGCAAACGCATAATCTCCGCGCCCGCGCCGCTTCACCTCGTACATCGCCTTGTCCGCATGGTTGACGAGGGTGTCGCTGTCCTGCCCGTGCTCCGGATAGAAGCTCACGCCGATGCTGATCTGCAAAGGATGAGCTTTCTCATCCACGACGAGCGGATGCTCTGCCAGATGGGTCCGCAGCTGCTCGATCTTCTCCGTCACCCGCTCCTTCGAGGCATTCCGACAGAAGATGATGAACTCATCGCCGCCAAGACGCGCCGCGAAGTCCTCCTCCGTCAGGATGGCCCGAATCGAATCCGCCACCTGGACCAGAGCCTGGTCGCCGACCAGATGCCCGTAGTGGTCATTGATCTCCTTGAACCGGTCCAGGTCGAACATCAGCACCGCCAGTCGCTCTCCGGTATCTCTGGCCTCCGCCAAAGCGCTCTCGAACCGGTCGAAGAAGAACTTCCGATTCGGCAGCTTCGTCAGCATATCGTGATAGGCCATGAACATCAGCTCCTGCTCCTTCGCCATCTGCGCGGTCACATCACGCAGGATCAGGATCAGATGCGGCTTGTACTCGACCGATATGTAATCGCCGTCGATCACGAGCTCGGTCCTGGTATCCCCGCTGCTCACCGTCATCGCCACGTCCTGGATCGGCAATCGATGCTGAATCCTGATCAGCAGCTCGCCCTGCAGCAGATTCCCGATGCTCCGAGGGTGAACCTTCAGCACCTCGAACAGCTTCCGGGCAGCCGGATTCGCCTCCCGCACATTGCCCTCCAGATCGGTGAGGACGATGGCAACGGGACTCACGTTGAACAGCTGCGACAGATGGACCTCCTCATGATTCAGAAACTCATATCTCCGCATGGTTCGTTGCAGAAACACGCACCACATCAGAGTGCCGTAGATGTAAGGATAAGGCGGCAGATAGCCCTTGAAGTCGATGACGCCGATCGTCAGGTTGAAGAACATCGTCACCAGGACGCCATAGATGAGCTCCCTGTAGATGGCGCGAAGCTCACGCTGGCCGGTGTTCGCGATCCCCCGCCACAGGATGAGAATATACACCACGTTAAACGCATTGCTTCCGAACATGGCGATATAGTACGCGGAGTTGTAGACCGGCAGCTTCCAGAGCTCGGTCTGGTGAAAGGCGCTGCCAGACACCATCTCGTCATTGAACAGCAGGTTAAGAACCACCAGCAAGGTCGGCAGATAGAACAGGTAAGGGTAGACGAATCCGGGGAGCTTGTGCGCCATATCCGTCAGCCGGGTGAACAGGTGCAGGCCAAGACCGACGATGGTGATGCCGGAGACGCTGAACCACGCGGACGTAAGAATTGGGCTGTATTCGATGGGGAGATAATGGCGGACGAATTCTTCGAGAAAGAGAGACAGACAACAGGCGACGATCCCGCTGACCAGCAGATATTCGATTCTCTTGCGGTTACGCGACAGGATATCCACCAGCAGGTAGATAAAATAAAGAATGGGGACCAGATGGGTCAATATCGGCGCAACCGTAGCAGCCAGGCTCATATCATCACCGTTCCTTCGCAGGGATATGCGATGCCATATCTACGCCAACGATCGTGCTGTTTCGAGAGTATTCGACAAAACGATCGAATCTTGCAATAATTGATCTCCGGTACATTTTACCATATTTTTAAGACGAATACCGATAATTGTTTGATGCTGCTTGCGCATCCCCTCGCCCACATTCCGCAGATGAAGATCTCCCATATGAAACGCGCACCGGTATAACCGGCGCGCGCTTGCCTAGAGTTTCTTGGTGGATAGATTGCCCGAGTTGTCGACACGAATTCGCCACCGCGACCCGTCCGGCGAACGCAGGATTACGCCACTCGTGTTGCTTGTGATCTCGAAATCATCATGAAGGTTGGGATGCATATATGGTGAGTATGGACGCAGGAGGTCTTCGCTGACGATCGGAGTCAGGAAATAGTAGGAGGTTGCGGACTTCATGAAGATCATCCGCAGATCCCAATAGGCGGCGTCGGCCTTATCAGGCGCTTTCGAACCTTGCATCACGACTTCGTGCCATTGCGTATATCCGTCCGTAGAATACTTGGAATAGATGTTCCCTTCGGCATCGCGGAGATCCCGATATCGAAGATGGAACCGTACTTGATGGCCCTGTTCATTGACCACCAACGCTTGCACATTCATGGTGCCCTTATACTTGCTCCCCGGACCGCGATTCAGAAATGGAATGATCACCCTTGGCTCGCCTTTCCCGTTGGGAGTAAACTTGAACACTGTTGGCGGATGTTTGCCGTAGAGCTGCTCCACACTTCTCGGAAGGGGCGGATAGGATTTGGCGATCTCCAAAGTCCCGTTTTCCACCTTCCACGATGCATGATTGGTGTTGAGCAACTGGCCGGATACGATCGGATTCCGCGTGTGTGTTCGAATATCATTATACAGAAGTGATTGGACAGACAAATGATCAATCACATCATAATCGCGTTCGATGATGTCGACATATCGCATGTCCTTGAATCCGGATAGATCGTTGACGCCCCATAACTTTTGAATCCAGGCCATTTTGCCTTTCGGCTGATGCGGACTTATACGCGCCCCGCCATGATGCTCTCCCAAGATTCGGCAATCCCGAACCTGGCCCAGAACAACCGCATATTGCTGCGGCTCAGGCACCAGTGACGGTGGCATCGGGTTGACCCATCCTTGACCAGCCTTCGAATAGTCAGTCGGCGACCAAGACATGCCGAAGCCGTGAATCTGTGTTCTCCAGGTGAGCGATTCGGGAAGCAGCTTGATGCAACATTCACCGATCACTTCGAAACGGGTGTCCTCCAGCACGCAGGAGTACAGGCCAATACCGCTGTTGCCGATTTCACTGTTCACTTGAAGAATGCCATAGGGCGTGAATCCCAGATGGGATGCCTTCTCTTCTTTTTCGCCAAAAAGGGCCCTTCATAGGCCCCTTATTGTCACCCCTGCTGTTGACTGGTTATCTGGCTGTCATTCTTTTCACTGTACATATTTTCATTCTCCTGATAGTCCGTCTTGCCATCCATCGCCCGCTTGCGGCGATCCTTCTTGTCCTGGTTGAGCTGCTGCGCCTCATGCGCATTGACCGGCGTATGTTCCAGCTCATCCACGACATTCCGCAGGTTCTTGTCTGCTTCCATCTGTCTGTCCTCCTTTGGCTTACAGGAATCGCTGTTTATTCTGGACCATGACAGACGGAAATATGCACCAGTTCGTCTGACAACCTCACGATGAACGCACAAAGGCCGCCCGTCAGTCAGTTCCTCTCTGACCTTCCGGCGGCCTCGTCTCCATCCTTGACTGCCATCAGAGCAGCATATTCATCAGCCAGCCGCTGCCGGATGGCGACATCCACATCTGCATCGATCGCTGGTACATCGCGAGATGCTGAAGCTGGCGGGCCTTGTTGTTCAGCAGGCTGCTGGCCGGCACCTCATGGAATCGCTCCGCTGCCGCGGACAGCCGCTCTGCCAGACCGTACCTGCCGATGATCGCTCTCGAGGTTTGCTCGAAGTTCACGTCCAGGCTCCTCTTCAGCTGTTCCTCATTCAGTCGGAGCGTCCCGTCCGCATGGCGGGTGATGCCGAATCGCTCGTAAGCCGATAAAGAGAAGACAGCATCCAGGCCATGGCGAACAGAGGCATTCATGACTCCTCCAGCTTCCTTCAGTCGGCCGAACATCGCATTGTAGTTCGACACCAGCTCCTTGACCTGAGACAGGATCTTGTCCGAATCCGCTCTGACCAGAATGTTCACCGTCTCCGAAGATGGCGCTGCCAGCGTTGCCGTCACCTTGCCCTTCTCCAGCTCGATCGTGTTCGATTGCGACGTTTGCAGCGGGCCTCCGTTCACCCTGTAGGATGCATTGGTGGCCTGCCGCGTGACCTGGGTAACCCCTGTCGCCGCCATCGTCTGGCCGGTTACATCCTCCACTTCGAAGGCATAGTCCGTCCCTGTCCTGTCACTGCGCAGCTCCAGCCTGATCTTGCCGGTCTCCTGGTCGGTGACGACCGATGCGGTGACTCCTGTCTTCGCCTGGTTGATCGCATCCCGCAGCTTGGTCAGCGCCTGTTCGTTGGTATCGCTGGCGGAGATGGCCGCCGATACCTTCGTCGTCTTGCCGCCGATGGTGATATTGAACTCGTTTACTCCGGAGCTCACCGTCGTCGCATCTGACTTCGACAGGGACGTTCCGCTGTTGATCTGCTCAGTGGCGATCGATTCCACCTTCACCGCATAGGATCCGACAGCAGCCCCGTCTGATGCCGATGCGGTCACCGTCTTGCTGTCCGAGGATTCCGTTGTCCTCGCCTGGAAGGCCGAAGTCTCCTTGTCCAGGAGCTCCCGCGCCGATTCCTGCATCTTCAGCGAGGCTTTCAGAAAGTTGGCGATGCCGGTAGCGGCATTCTTCATATATTGCTCATAAGACGCACTATGCGAGAACATCTGCGAGATGAGGGTCCTCTTGTCTCCCTGGTGATAGGAAGTCGTCGGGGTCCATGCATTTGTCCTGGTGATAGTCTGGAACATGAGGTACGTGTTGTAAGAGTTGTACAGATTCATCTTCGGGTAGATCATCCGTTCCTCCTTTCCCATCGACATGGTCCATGCTTGAGGTTCGTAGCTGTCGCGCGATGATTAGATGATCATCTCCATTCTTCTTCCATGCTATCACGAAATATTCGAATGATGTCGATATGTTAAGAAAACTTTAACATTTTCCAGGCTTTAACCAGGGATCGAGCTGATCTCACGGATCCGCTGCCTGCGCATCCATTGGGTGGCGACCCACTTCTCGCCGCGTACGACAGGCACGCTGCTGTGCAAGGTCAGTTTGTTGATCTCCTGATCGCGATAGAAATATTCAAAATAGACCGCAGTCCCGCGCTTCGGCTTCACCGCCAGCTCCAACAGGGGGAATACGGTCTCTCCCCCTTCCTCCACATCGTTCAGGTAGATCACCAGCGTGCTGATCCGGTTGTTTCTCGCCGAAGGGCTGTTCGGGTTGAAGAAATCATAGTGCGCCCGGTACTCCTGCCCAGGCCCATAGTGGAGGACCTGCAAGCCTTCCGCATGTTCGATCGGCACGTTCATCAGTTGGGAGATCCGGTTCTCGATGCGCTGGATGAATGGGCTCTCCATCTCATCGAAGAACATGCCGCGGCTCGTGCGAATCTCGCTGACCACCTTGTTGACCAGCCTGGACTCTTTCAGGCGCGGAGCGGCCAATTCGATCAACTGCTGGCATTCCTCGTCAGTCAGCACCCCTTCCAGCCTCATGATCAGAGGCTCCGGGTGCAGCACCGTCGCCGCCACGGTGCGGTCATCGAGCGAGTAGTAGGGTTGGATCGGCAAGATTGATGACTCCTCGCTCATATCTCTCACCTCTACGATAACAGGATGATAGATTCTGACAAAAAATGTCTTTCTCTATCTACTATTATACAACATCGCTCGACATCGGAATATCCCTTTTAATCCCTTTTAATAACAAAAAAAGGACCCATCCGAGGACCTCTGTGCTTCCCAATCGTGTGACACCACCAGCTTGAACTCCATGCTCAGTTCATGGAACATGCCGACCATTTGCTTCAGGTCATCAATCGCCGCAACGACGTTTATCATACGGGCCCTTCGCATGGGCCTGCAAGAAAGAGACACCTGTTCAGAAGGTTGCGTTTTTTCGAGAATTCGTAAAGAAATTGCATTATACGAATTTTTTATATATTGTAATATTTATTGCTGAACACGGTGTAAACCCATCCATCAAATTGATAGATTGCCGTTGAAGCTTATCCTTACCCAAGCTCATTCACCTTCAACGATGATCCAGGAGGAGAAACATGAAACAGCGAAAGTTAAAAAAGGGCGGTCTTATCTTCCTCATTACCATCCTGTCGATGATCCCCCCTCTTGCGACGGATCTGTACATGCCTGCTCTGCCGGATATGGTGACGTATTTCGATACGACCACGTCCATGACCAGCCTGACGATGACGTTTTTCTTCATCTTCATGGCCATAGGCACGCTGGTGCTGGGGCCTGTGAGCGACAAGTACGGCAGAAAGCCCGTGCTCGTCTGGAGCACCGTCGCCACCCTGCTGTGCAGCGTCATATGCGCCTTCTCGCCGAGCATCACGTTCCTGATCTGCATTCGCGCCATTCAGGCGTTCGGTTCGGGCGGCATGATCGCGATCGGCTCCGCGCTGGTGAAAGACAGCTTCGAAGGGCCGGAGATGGGCAAGGTGCTGTCGATCACGCAAGCGCTGATGTTCATCGCCCCGGTGTTGGCGCCGATCCTGGGGGCGTCCATCCTTCAGGTTGCCGATTGGCGCATGACCTTCATCGCGCTCGCTGCGCTGAACGCCATCACTTTGATCTTCGTGCTGCTGCTCGAGGAAACCTTGCCCGCGGACAAGCGCATCCAGGAGAGCACCCTGCGTTCCATACTGGGCTTGACCAAGGTGATCCGCAACCCTGTGTTCACCTTCATCCTGGTGATCAGCGGCATCCTGACCGCTCCTTTCATGGCCTATCTCGTGGTGGCTTCCTATGTCTATGTGAATGAATTTCAGATATCGGAGACGATGTTCAGCGTCTATTTCGCGATCACCTCGGCCTGTTCGGTAGCCGGGCCCCTGCTGTATGCGCGCATCGGCCAGAAGCCGTATCGCAAGGTGCTGGCGATCGGTTGCTGCGTGACGACATTGGCGGGCACCCTCCTGATCACGATCGGCAAGCTGAGCCCGAACCTGTTCCTGCTCAGCTTCATCCCGTTCACCGTGATGTCGACCTTTATCCGGCCGCTCACCGCCCATCTGCTGCTCAATGCGCAGAAGGACAACATCGGCGCCGCCTCAGCCGCCATGAACTTCGGATTCACGATCCTCGGCAGCCTGGGCATGTTCATCGGCTCGCTGGGATGGTCCAGCTATATTACCGGAATTGCCATGACCATCTTCATGTGCACCGTTATATCCGCGGTGATCTGCCTTGCAGCTGGCAAGCTGGGCGTGTTCAAGGGACTTGACCAGGCCAGGGGATCCTGACCGCCTGACCATCAACTGAGACGCCGCTGTTCAGATCGTCAGCCAAGATCGGCCAATAGACATGCCAACAGCCTGGCGGACACAACCGATTGAAAACCCAGCCCAAAAATTGAACTGCCTTCGCCAGCGGCATCCCCACGATCCCGGCAAGATCTCATGTTGATGTCTTGCCAGCATACCGCCGGCTTATCCGTTCAGGTCCGGCTATTCCCGCGCCTCCAGCGCCCGAAGCCCCTTCGACCTGGAGATCAGCAGCGCCGTGATGACCAATCCCAAACCGGAGAGCATGATCAGGAGCCCGATGCCCCTGGTCTCTCCGGTGCCGATCACTCTGCCCACGGTATCCGCCAGAACACCGCCTTCCTTCAATGCCGGGTTAAAGACATAATCCGCAAGCACCCCCGCAAACACATAGGCCACGATATACCCCAGCTGCGAGATGAGCGAGATCAGCCCCCAAGCCCGGCCCTGCTTGTCGTTGGCGATGGATGTGCGGATCAGCACCTCGATGCTCGTATTGGCAAACGGCAGCGAGGCGAAGAACAGAAAACCCGCCACCGTGATGACCGGTATGCTGGTGGTGGCGCCAAAGCCCGCCATTGTGATGCCGGCCGCCACGAAGCTGGCCACCATCACGTTCACCAGATTCTTCCTGATCAGTCCGCCGCCGATGAGCATGCTCGAGACGAGCATGCCGCAGGCGACCACCGTCTGCAGGATGCCCGTTGTCTGCTCGCTGGCAAAGGACAGCAGCATCGGTCTCGCCAGCACCTGAAGGATGCCCATATAGAACACCAGCACAGACACCAGGACGATGAGCAGCATCACTCCTCTGGATGCAGCGATCACCTGCCAGCCTTCCTTCAGATCCCGAAGAAAGTCCAACTCCTTCTTCTCCGTCGGCCTGGTCTTCAGAGATCTTCTGACCATCAGGATCGCCACAACGGTCACCACCAGCGTCAGGATGTCGATCACGAGGATGAGCTCCATGCTGTGCCAGGCGAGGATCAGCCCGCCCAGGATCGGCGAGATCAGGAACTTGGAGGCTGACGCGATCCCCACCATGCCGCTGGCCCTGGCATACTCCTCCTCGGTCAACAGATCCGTCAGCGTGGCTTTATAGGCTGGGTCCAGCAGGGACGAGAAAGCCGAACTGAACCCGACACACAGGCAGATCTGCCATACCTGGATATGGCCTGCCATCATCAGCACCAACATGAGGAGAAGACCCAGGCCTGAGATGCTGTCCCCCAGCGCCATCAGCAGCCTGCGGTCATACCGGTCCGCCAGCACCCCTGCCACAGGAGTGAGCAGAATCAACGGCAGCAGCGCGGCCATCTCCACCATGGCCACATCCAGCGCGGATCCGGTCAGCTGCCACACATAGACGCCAAGGCCAAAAGCCGTCATCCCCGTACCGATATTCGAGATCCATTCTCCCATCCAGATGATGAGAAACTTGCGGAATCCCGCCTCTGTCTTCACGTCACTCATCGCCATGCGCTCCTTGTCACTGTTCTCCAATCAGATATCCATCATGGATATATCATGCCGTCAGACGTTAAGCTCGATCATCTTCCTCGCAACCTGCTCAACCCTGGCCTCCATGCCCGTCCCGTCTCTCCTGGACAGCGCCAGCTCGCTCACGATCCGGCCATCGCGCATGAACAGGACCCGCTCCGCCCACGCCGCCACCCTGGCGTCATGCGTAACCAGCATCACGGCTGTTCCCTCCGCATTCACCTCCGCGAAGAGGCTCATGATCTCCTGCGAAGCTCTGGAGTTCAGCGCACCGGTGGGCTCATCTCCGAAGACGATCCTCGGACGGTTCATCAGCGCCCTGCAGATTCCCGCCCGCTGCAATTGCCCGCCTGACACCTGGGTGATGTCCCGCTGCTCTAGCTCCGATATGCCTGCCCTTTTCATCAGCATCCTGGCCCTGGCCACGAGATCCGTGCCATGCTTGCGATGATCCCGCAGGGCCGGCAGGATGATGTTGTCGAGGAGGTTGAGATTCCGCAGCATCGTCGGCTGTTGGAACACGAAGCCCATCTGCGTCCTGCGAATCTCCGCCAGCTCCTTCTCCGAGGCCGACGTGAGTTCCCTGCCGCCGAAGATGACCTTGCCCTCGTCGATCGTGTCCATGCCGCTCAACGCATGCAGCAGCGTCGACTTCCCCGATCCGGAGGGTCCCATCACGGCCACGAACTCACCCTCATGAATGTCCAC
Source organism: uncultured Paenibacillaceae bacterium (assembly GCA_937957685.1). Classification (GTDB taxonomy): domain Bacteria; phylum Bacillota; class Bacilli; order Paenibacillales; family DA-C8; genus Insulibacter. Next base: position 3,908 of record CALGAO010000039.1, on the reverse strand, counting down.
AGATACTCCGTCCAGAACGACACGCCGCTCTGCGCCCTTGCCATATGACTTGACGATCCGTTCTCCTGTCACCAGCTTCTTCATACGATTACTCCTTTATGTTGTCGGATATCCTTATTCGACCGGCGCCCGAGATGCCCGCCCAGGCTGCGAGCAGCACCGAGCCCGTCATCAGGATGGGACTGAACACATACGCAGACATCGGATCGACCGAGAAATGAAAGGCCGCCGCGCCGAACGAGGCGATCACCATGCCCGCCAGCAACTCTCCGAGCGTGTTGGCCAAGAGCGTGCCAAGCGCCATGCCGATGATGAGCACCAACAAGGTGCGAGAGAGGTACTGAACCTCGATGTCCGCATGGGTATACCCGAACGCTTTCATGACGGCGATCGGGTAGCGATCCTTCGCGACGAGCATTTTCATAAAAAGCAGCGTGACCAGGACAGCCAGCGCCACCGCCACGACGATCGCCACGCGTGAGGCCGTCTGGACGGAGGCAATCGTCGAGCCAAAGGTCTGGGCGACAAATTCATCGATGTCCGATATTTTCGCGTAAGCGAACTTGCCTGCATATTCCCTGACCCTCACCTCCACCAGGGACGGCTCCGCCAGCTTGACGCAGATCACGGTCCACAGCATATCCTTCGCATCAGTCGGGAAGGTGGCCTTGGCTGTCTTGCCGCCGTTGGTGATGTCGGAGTAGATGCCGGTGACCGTCATCACCTTCTCGCCGCCAGCCACCAGCAACGTGAGCGCATCGCCGACCGATGCTCCCAGCTCATCGGCCAGGATCGAGGACAGGGCGATGTCATCGTTCCTGGCTGGCGCCTGGCCTGTCACATAGGCGATCGGGAAGATCTTATGGTCGCCGAGCTCGACCTTGATGTTCTGCTCTGTCCCGTCTTTCGTGATGGCCGTAAACGCCTTGGTGACAAGGACAGCCATCCTCGAGACAGCCGGATCATCACCCAACGTTTCGGCGATTCCGGCAACCTTGTCCGCGACCTGGTCGACGCTGCCGGGTACCTGAATGCGCAGATCGTAGTTGCCGATCCCCATATGCCCGATGAAGTTCCTGGAGGAGATGGTGTGATACAGATTCTGGGGGACGATCAGGATGAAGGTCGATAACACCAGCACGGCCAGCATGGTCGCGTAAAGTTTCCTTCTGGAGAAGACGTCCTTCACGCCGAGCAGGATATTCGCGCTTAACCAGCGGTTGCCGCTTAAGGTGAACCATCGGCTGCCGCCGGCCGTGTCCGGGGAGGTGCCGAAGCGCAAGGCTTCCACAGCCGAGATCTTCCGGCAACGGTTCAGCACCCGGTTCACATAGGTCGTGATCGACGCGAAGACCAGCAGGATGCCGAAGGCTCCCGCGGCTGTGGCGAGTGCCGCATGTTCACCGCCGCCCATGAAGAGCCGGATGTTCCGAAGCAGCATGCCCTGGAAAGCGAAGGACAGCGCATATCCCAGCGCGGCGCCGACCGCCGCAATGGCCGCATACTTGGCGAGGTAGATCTTCTTGATGTCGGAGAGCCTGAGACCGATCGCTTTCATCACGCCGATCTCGCGATAATCATCCTCCAGCTTCGCCAGCAGCGTAAAGCGAATGCACATGAACGCGATCGCCACGACCAGCAGGCTGACCAGCAGGAGCACGCCGATCATCAACCCGTCGGAGATGGCGTTCATCAGCCGGAAGAGGGCATGGGTCACCGTCGGGCCGTTCATCTCCAGTCCTGCAGCGAGATAGGCCTGCTCCAGTTCGCCCAGCCTCGACGGATCCTTCAGCCGGAATTCGATCAGATACTCCATGTTGCCCAAGGGCTTCAGCGCTTCAAAGTCACGGTCGCTGACGAGAAACCGCTTCGAACCGGCCAGGGAGGAGTTCATGGCAGCATCGCGAAGGAACCCGGCCACGACGAAAGGGCGCCCGCCGATGTAGGCCTGGTCGCCGATCTCCAGCTGGTATGGCTTCATATAGCTGACCGGCACGTACAGTTCGCCATCAGAGGGGGCGACGACCTTCCCGTCCAGGTCCAGCAAGAAGTCGAACTGTCCGTTCTGCACGCTCAACCCGTTATCCTGTACGCTATCCGCCAGCGTATGTTCGCCGATCGAGATCCTCGCTCCATCGATGTTCAGAAAGGGCACCACCTGCAAGGCCTCGATGTTGTGGTTCCGTGCGGCGAACGCCTCCAGCCGTGCGACATCCAGATCACCGGCATGCATCTGCATATAATGCGGAGCCTTCGCTTCTGTCATCAACGCATCCAGCGAGCCAGTCAGGTGAACGATGAGGATGGCCGCAAGTGACACCAGCAAGGCAGAGGCTGCGACGAAGAGCGTCGTGATCAGCGAGATGGCTTTGCTCCGCACGATGTCCTGTCGGATTAGTCTGAAGTACATGGTCCACCCCGATATGCTTGTTAACATGATTAACGAATTAACGATGATCGCCTTGATCTCCGCCGAACACCCGGATCACATCCGCCAGGCTGCCGCTTCTTGCGCCCAGCATCCTTTCCACATGGAAGATCAACGCCTGTATGCGGGCGGCGCGCTCCTCGTCGGTCATCGGCACCATGTCGTCATCGAACACGGTGTTCGCGTAGACCACCACCATCTCCATGCACTCATACGGATAGGGGGTGTGGAAGATGCCCTGTTCGACGCCCTCCTGGATGATGCCGGCCATGATCGGCGTGACGCCGCGGATGACGACCCTCTCCAGCTTCCGGTGCATGAGCGCGTTCTGTGGCTTGTGGATATGCTCCATGATCTGCCGGCTGCTTCCGCCGCTAAAGTTCAGCGCCATCACCACGCGGATGATGCGCTCGACGATGGGGATGCTCCTGTCCTCGGCGATCTCCTTCGCCTGGCTGAGCAGGCGCAGGCTGTATCGCTCGATCAGCGCATCCATGATCTCTTCCTTGGACTTGAAATGATGGTACAGGGTCCCCCGCGCGATCCCCACCTTCTCGAGTATGTCGTTGGTGCTGGTGCCATCGTATCCCTTTTGCGCGAAAAGCACGTCAGCCGCATCCAGAATCTCGTTCTTGCGCACTTCCGCGTCTTTGACAATTCTCATATGCAAACTCCTTTCTCTTGCCTCCGAACCGCCAAACGACCGACCGACTGTCTGTCTATTGGTATTATAATCCTGTTTCCCGGAGATTTGTCAAGACCATCATCTGCCCAATCAATAAACCCGGCCCTTCGGCCGAGGCTCAAATCACGAACGCGTACATATATCGAAGCGATCGGCAATATCCAGATCAGGTGGAGCGCATTCCAACACAACGCCCTGGCGAATGCCCCTTTCCCCGTGCTGTGTGGCCTGTCCGTGATCCGCGTCCCCCATCGATCACCGCCGTACCGTGAGCAATCGCATCCTTCGATTCGTCATCCATGTCACCGATCCCCGATATTTTCGTACTTGTTATTCATCGGACAGCATTATAATATAATTATGTAAGATGCTTACTATAATGAAGTAATATAAACTGTCGGACAACAAGGGATAGGGCTTCTTCGCACATCATACATAAGATGGAGGGATTAACGATGAAGATTCTGGTCACCGGGGCAACAGGACATCTTGGATCCTTGGTCGTCGAGGAATTGTTGAAGCTGGTACCTGCAGAGCAGGTCGCCGTCAGCGTGCGCGATCCGAAGAAGGCGGAGCATCTGGCCGCACGCGGGATCGATGTGCGCGTCGCCAACTTCAATGACTACGATTCGGTCGTCAAAGCCTTCACCGGCATCGACCGCCTGCTGATCATCTCCACGGACGACCTGGCCAATCGGATCAGCCAGCACACGGCAGCTGTCAACGCAGCCAAGGCAGCGAACGTCGGGTTTATCGCGTACACCAGCGCGCCCAATGCGGCCAACAGCCAGCTTC
>CALGAO010000038.1 GCA_937957685.1 uncultured Paenibacillaceae bacterium | reverse complement strand
AGACGTGTGCTCTTCCGATCTTAATGCGCTGATGATGATCATCATGCTGATCATCACCTTCATCTCGTTGTACCCCTTCTACACGATGATCATCATGGGCACCTACGAGTCAAATGAGCTGTATACGGGGATCAAATTCTGGGTGGGCGATTATCTGCAGGAGAATTTCAATTCCCTGTTCACCCGGATCAACTTCCTGGCTTATTATCGCAACAGTCTGTTCGTCGCCATATCCACCACCGTGCTGGGAATTCTGGTGTGCTCCGCGGCCGGATATGCGATCGGCAAGTATGAGTTCCGCTTCAAGAAGACGCTGTTCGCCATCATCCTGGGCATGCTGATGATTCCGACGCAGTTCAACATCGTGGCGTTCGTCGTGGAGATGCGCTGGCTCGGATGGACTAATACCCACCTGCCGCTCATCATCCCGCCGGCGGCCAATGCCTTCGGCGCGTTCTGGATGACGCAGTTTGCGCGCAATTCCATTCCGACCGAGGTGCTGGAGAGCGCCCGGATCGACGGCTGCAACGAGTACGGGATCTTCTTCCGCATCGCGATGCCCTTCATGAGGCCTGCGATTGTCACATTGGCCCTGCTGCTCTTCCTGTGGTCGTGGAACAACTTCTTCACGCCGCTCATCATCCTGAATGACAACAATCTCTATACGATACCGCTTGGCATCCGCGGGCTGGCTGGTCAATTCCGCAACGACAATGCCGCCCAGATCCTCGGCATCACGCTGGGCACGATTCCTGTGCTGATCTTCTTCGCCATTTTCTCGAAGAATCTGATCCAGGGGTTGTCCGCATCGGCCATCAAGGGATAATCGGACATGCAGCGTATTAGATACTTGAACCTATGAGAAGGAGAGGCGTAGCGATGAAAAGTCTGGTAACCGATGGGCGCGGAGGATTGGAGATCCGCGAGCTTCCGATACCGTCGTATCATGAGTATCAGGCTCTGGTCAGAATGGAGAGCTGCGGCATCTGTCTCGGTACGGATACGAAGCTGATCCATGGCGACTTCAAGGGCTATGACCAGTACCCGGCGGTTCTGGGACATGAAGGCGTCGGCAGAGTGGTGGAGGTCGGAGCGAAGGTGACGTCGCTGAAGGTTGGCGATCGCGTGCTGTTGCCGTTTCTGGAAGGGGAGACGGGCGGCGTGCATTCCGGATGGGGCGCATTCTCGGAATATGCGGTGGTCGGCGATGCGGCTGCGCTGATCCATGACGGCAAAGGCCCGGGGCATCCTCTGTTCTCCGAGGCGTACTATGCGCAACAGCTGATCCCGGATGACATCCCGTCGGTGGATGCGGCGATGATCGTGACCTTCCGCGAGGTGCTGAGCGCCTGCAAGCGCTTCGGATTCGAGGCGGGCAAGAGCATCGTCATCTTCGGAGCGGGTCCGGTCGGGCTCACCTTCACCAGGATGGCGAAGCTGCTCGGCATGGGGCCTGTGGTGGTCTCGGTCAATCGGGATGAACGGATCGCGGAGGCGCAGCATTTCGGCGCTGACCATGTGTTCAACAGCAGCAAGACGAATATCGTGGCCGCACTGAAGGAGCTGTTCCCGGACGGAGTGGACTTCGCCGTGGATGCAGTGGGCAGTCCGGAGATCATCAACGAGGCGATGAACATCGTCACCTATAACGGCAAGATCTGCGGCTACGGGGTGCCGAAGGAGACCAGCATGCAGCTGGACTGGAGCAAGGCGGCTTACAACTGGACGCTGCAGTTCGTCCAGTGGCCCTCGAAGCTGGAGGAATCCCTGTGCCACGAGCAGGTCATCCAGTGGATCCGGCAAGGAGATCTGGTTCCGTCCGAATATATCTCCGACGTGATCGACTTCGCGGACATCATCGAAGCGTTCCGTACTGCGAAGCAACGCTCGGTGAAGAAGATGATCGTCCGCTTCTGAGGCGAAAGGCGTGAGGTGTCGGTCGCGACCATGATGATAAGGCCCTGGTGTAACAATCTGGTGTAACAATATTGAGGTGTCGTACACGGCACTGTCGATGATGAGACGCTGGGGTAACGATACTGAAGCGCCGCTCAGGGCACTGCCGAGGATGAGGCGCTGATGTAACAGCGCGGAGGCGTCGATCCGGATCTGGCAACGACAGATGTCGCAGTGCGATGCTGAGATGCCGGCACTCCGATGCTTCAGTGGACATGGGCGGACATGTAAGGGGTTAATACTCGCGTGCTGAATGAATTGTACAACGATGATCATAGATGAAAGGCGGGGTATGGAAACATGCTGAAAGAGACCAAGCTGTATGTCAAATTGCCGGAGGAGATCGCGGTGACGCCAGACGGGATGGCGATCGACCAGGAAGGCAATCTGATCCTCTCCTGTCCGAACTTTGCCGACCCGAGCAAGCCGGGCTGCATCCTGCGCATCAGTCCGGATCGGCAGATCACCAAGTGGATCGATGTGCCGCTGCATGAGGAGACGGGACGGGCGCACCCGATGGGCATCGCCTTCGGACCGGACGGCGATCTGTATGTATGCGACAATCAGGGCTGGTCGGGGGATCCCGAGCTGCAGTTCAAGGGGCGCGTGCTCAGGCTGCGCATCGAGGACGGCAAGGTCGTCCGCACCACCGTGGTGGCCAGCGGCATGGAGCATCCGAACGGCATCCGCATCCGCGATGGCTATGCCTATGTCACACAGAGCCTGATGACCAGGGTGCAGGATCCGTCAGGCCTGATGGTCAGCTGCGTCTATCGCTTCGGGCTGGACGAGGAGAATATCCAGGTGACCAATACGTTGGAGGATCCGCATATCCTGACCACGTTCATCACCCGCCATCCCGATGTGCAATATGGCGCTGACGGCATCGCCTTCGACCGTGAGGGCCGCCTCTATGTCGGCAATTTCGGCGACGGAGCGGTGCATCGCATCGTGATGGATGAGCAGGGCAACGTCGTCAGCAATGAGATCTGGGCGGAGAACGCCGCCGAGCTCCAGTCGACCGACGGCATGATCTTCGATGATGCGGGCAATCTGTACATCGCCGATTTCTCCGCAAACGCCATCGCCATGGTCACTCCCGACGGCATCGTGAAGCGGATCGCGCAAAGTCCGGACACCGACGGGCTGAACGGCGAGCTGGATCAGCCGGGCGAGCCGATCGTCTACAACGGCAAGCTGGTGATCTCCTGCTTCGACCTCGTGACGGGGCCGGACAAGGTCAACACGAAGCACGAGCTGCCGGCGACGCTGTGCTGCCTCGAGCTTGACGAATAACGCCAGACCGGCGCGGGCGCTCAGTCTGATCTTCAGGGAGAGGTAGACTGTATATGAAAAAAGTGTTAATCACCCCCAAGTCGTTTATGCACTACAAGAGCAAACCGTATGAGATGCTTCGGGAAGCGGGCTATGAGCCGGTCGAGAATCGGACGGGCCGCACGATGACGGAGGAAGAGATCATCGCGGCCGCATCGGAAGGCGTCAGCGGGATCATCGTCGGCGTGGACCCCCTCCCTGCGAGGGTGCTGGATCAGCTGAAGGATGTCCGCGCGATCTCGAAGTACGGGATGGGTGTGGACAACATCGATGTGAAGCGGGCCGAGGAGCTGGGCATCAAGGTGAGCGTGGCGCACGGAACCAACAACATCTCCGTGGCGGAGCTAGCGATCGCCCTGCTGCTGGCGGCTGTCAGACATATCCCGAAGTCCGTCGGGCAGGTCAAGTCAGGCCAATGGGTCCGGACGCTCGGCTGGGAGATCACCGGCAAGCGGATCGGAGTCATCGGCGGCGGGCAGATCGGGCGCGAGGTGGCGATCAGGGCGCAGGGCCTGAAGATGAAGGTGACGGTCTATGACCCGTTTCTGACCGATGATCCATTCTTCAGCCAGCACGGGATCGCGCTGACCAGCGACCTGGATGCGCTGCTTGCGGGGAGCGACGTGATCACCCTGCATATCCCGGCCAATCCGGCGACGCGCGGGCTGATCAACAAGCATACGCTGGCGCGCATGAAGCAGGGAGCGATCCTGATCAATACGGCCCGCGGCGAGCTGGTGAACGAGGACGACCTCTATGAGGCGCTGGTCAGCGGACAGCTCGCCTGCGCGGCGCAGGATGTGTTCTCGAGCGAGCCGCCGCTTCACGACCACAGGCTGCTGAAGCTGGATAACTTTATCCTGACGGCGCATACTGGCGCCTATACGCATGAGGCGATCGAGCGCATGGCGATGATCTCGACGATGAACCTGCTGCATATGTTGGATGAGAATGACGGGCAGGACGAGAGCTACAGGAATGAAGAGACCAAAGAAGGAGTGGGATGAGTTTGAACCAGCTGATGAGTGCTCAGCAACCGACGATGTATTTTATAGGCGTGACAACCGGACAGTCATCGATCATGAAGCTTTTTCCGTTATGGGCACCTGTGCTGGGTCTGGGAGACGCAGTGATCAAGGGGATCGATATCGAGATTCATGCGGATCCGGATAAATATCGGCAAGTGGTTGAGTTTATCAAGCATGACAAGCTCTCGCTCGGCGCTCTGGTCACCACTCACAAGATCGATCTCTACCATGCGGCCAGTGACTTGTTCGACAGACTGGATCCATATGCCGAGCTGTTCGGCGAACTGTCCTGCATCTCGAAGCGGGAGGATGGATTGGTCGGGCATGCCAAGGACCCGATCACATCCGGCCTGGCCATGGAGGCCTTCATCCCGCAAGATTGGTGGCGTAACCACAAGGGTGAGCTGTTCATCATGGGCGCGGGCGGAAGCGCGATCGCGATCTGCTCTTACCTCCTGCAGGAGAGGCATGGGGACAATATTCCGTCCAGGATCGTCGTGACCAACCGGAGCGAGCCGAGACTGCGTGAGATTGAGCGCATCGTGAGAACGCTGAGGCCCGATGTGAGGGCCGAGTTTCACCTGACGCCGGAGGCGGGAGACAACGACCGTGTGCTGCAGGGCATAGCGCCGCATTCGCTGATCGTGAACGCGACCGGCCTGGGCAAGGACCGGCCTGGTTCTCCTCTGACGGATGATGCGGTGTTCCCCGAGAACAGTCTGGTATGGGAGTTGAACTATCGCGGCGATCTCAAGTTCATGAAGCAGGCGCAAGCGGTGCAACAGCAGCGCAAACTGTATATTGAGGACGGATGGGTCTATTTCCTGCACGGTTGGACGCAGGTGATCGCAGAAGTGTTTGATGTGGAGATCACACCGGAAAGATTCGAGCAGATAGAAAAATTGTCCAATTCGATCAGAGGATAAGGAGGAGGAACCATGGCTGGTCAAACTGGCGCACCATCCGATGCACAAACCGGTGTCCGTCCATTTTCACTGTATTTTGATCTGAAGGACGGCATGTCGAAGGACAGGGAATCTACCAGAAGGTATTTGTCCCAGATGAAGGGAATGTTCGCTGACGCGGAGGCCTATGAGCGGAAGCTGGCTGAAGACGATCAGCTCGTATATGAATTCTATGAGCTGTCGCTTCCCTCGCATCCTGGCGAGCTGCTGTTCGGCACCAGCATCGTCTATCCGGGCAAGGTGGGCGATGAGTATCACATGACGAAGGGACATTTTCACACCATACTGGATACGGGTGAAGTCTACTATTGCCTGTCGGGCGAGGGATACCTGCTGCTCGAGAATCCGGAGGGCGACTGGAGCGCGCAGCGCTTCCTGCCGGGGCAGGCGGTATACGTTCCGCCCAGGTACGCGCATCGCAGCATCAATACCGGCAAGGAGCCGCTGGTGACGTTCTTCGTATTCCGGGCGGATGCCGGGCATGACTACAAGACGATCGAGACCAAGGGGTTCCGGAAGCTGATCATTGAACGAAATGGCGAGCCGCTGATTGTCGACAATCCGCGGTGGAACGATTAACGTTCGGGAGGGACAGGACATGCAATACACGTATCTCGGCAGGACAGGCCTGAGAGTCAGCCGTCTGTGCCTCGGCACGATGAATTTCGGCGTGGACACCGATGAGGCGGAAGCGTTCCGCATCATGGACGAAGCGCTGGAGGCGGGCATCCAGTTCTTCGATACGGCCAATATCTACGGATGGGGCGAGAACGCCGGGCTGACGGAATCGATCATCGGCCGGTGGTTCGCGCAGGGCAACCAGCGCAGGGAGCGGGTGGTGCTGGCGACCAAGGTCTATGAGCCGATCGGCGATCCCGACCGACCCAACGACATCAAGGGCTTGTCCATGTACAAGATCCGCCGCCAGCTGGAAGGATCGCTGCGCAGGCTGCAGACCGAACATGTCGATCTGTACTACATGCACCATATCGACCGTCGCACGCCGTGGGACGAGATCTGGGAGGCCTTCGAGAGGGAGGTTCGCAGCGGCAAGGTGGACTATATCGGCTCCAGCAACTTCGCGGGCTGGCACCTGGTCAAGGCGCAGGCGGCTGCGGAGGCGCGGCGCTTCATGGGGATCGCCTGCGAGCAGCACAAGTACAGCCTGCTGAACCGTCTGCCGGAGATGGAGGTGATCCCGGCAGCGAGGGATCTCGGCATCGGCATGGTCGCCTGGGGACCGCTGGATGGCGGCCTGCTCGGCGGCAACTGGCAGCGCAAGCTGGAGACGGGGAGAACCTCTCGCCAGCAGGAGAGGATCGCGCAGCATCGGGAGAGCCTCGAGCGATTCTCGAAGCTGTGCCAGGAGCTGGGCGAGTCGGAGGCCAATGTGGCGCTCGCCTGGATCCTGGCCAATCCGGCGTTCACGGCGGCCATCATCGGCCCACGCACCGTGGAGCAGCTGCGCAATAGCCTGCGCGCGGTGGAGATCTCCCTCGATCAGAGCGCGATGAAGGAGCTGGACGAGATCTTCCCGGGCCCCGGCGGCGAAACCCCGGAACTGTATGCATGGTGACGGGGAGTCGGTCGTTGGCAGGCAGAAGGGCTGTCGGATGAGCATCTGGGACAAGGAAAGGACGGCATACCGATTCGGTTGCCGTCCTTTCTTGTGTCAGCATGCGGAACACGTTCCCTTCTGCCATCTTGAGGCGGAGCTGCAAGCAGAAGAAATCTATTTACAGGGTGCATCGACCGCATCGGCGGACTGTAAGCTGAAGATTACAGGGTGCATCGACCACTTTGGAAGAGCAGTAAGCAGAAAAGGCGACTTCGATCGCATCAGCGGCTGTGTTGATGTCGCCTTTACGCAAAGGTGCGACGTTCGGCCTTCCGCTATCGGGATATCGAGAACGCGCGACTCGGGTTGTGGATCATGAAGCGGTCGATATCGGCCTGACTGAGCCCTCTCTGTCTGAGCAGCGGCAGGAAGCTGCGAATCAGGTACGTCAGCCCGATCTCACCCTGGTAGGCCAACAGGCGGGCTCTGGTGGTGTCCAGACCCAGCAGGAGCTGGTCACCGAAGCCCGCGTTCACCATCCTGACGATGAGCTCGGCCTCGCCTTCATCGTCATGATATCTGAATCGGCCGATGGTGTCATACTCCAGGTAGACGCCTTCCTCGGCGATGAGCAGGTGCTGCTCCGGCTCGTCGAGCGACCGGTCGAGGTGGCAGATGATGATCCGCTCGGCAGGCACTCCTCGGCTCTTGTAATATCGGACAAGCTCCCATGCCTGCTCGCTCGATTCCACATGGCACATGATGGGAGCCCCCGTTGTCAGGGAAGCCTCGGCGGATGCCTCGAACCATCTCCAGTCGCGGTCCTCCAGCCTCTCCTGGTCGATGGCGACCTTGATGAAACCTGCCCTCGCTTCTATATATTCACCGGGTTCCTGTTCATCCGTCCCGACGAACATCCCCGTCTGAAGCTCATGAATGAAGATGTCCGCCAGCCGTCTGGCATCGTATGTGCGTATCCAGTGATCCGGACGATAGAAGGACAATTTATGGAAACCCGTCGGCAATACGAGCTTCAGACCGGTCTCCTGCGCCAGCCTGATCTGTTCCTGCTCCATCCTTCCGCAGCCCAGCGGCTGGGCGTCGACGATCGCTTCGCCGCCGGCTTCCCTGAACATCAGCGCCTCCTGCTTCGTCAGTTCGTAGTCATCGATGACCAGCACAGGGTTGATGAGTGCCGGCGTTCCGCGAGCGATAAACAGATGCTCGTGGCTATGGCAGAAGCCTAAATGAGATACTGGACCGAGAACCGTTTGAATAGCCATCACGCCTTCTCCCTTCAAGTCCGATCAGAGGTCCGACCACACCATATGGTGGCGATGGAAATGCCAGTAGAAACATCATATATCACAATGTACTAATGTAATTACATATCATTATATGGCAACCGCAAGCGCGTGACAAGCATGATCCGCGCAGGGCTGCCATCGCAGCGATCAGGTCCCTTCGATGCCGTTGCTCGAGGGACCAGGCTTCTGAGGGGACGCTTACGGAGCATTCGGTTGTCTGGGGGCCTCTTTCGGGAATACGGTATAGCTGAAGCTGATCAGAAAGTCAATCACCAGCAACAACGTCCATACCATGATCGTCCTGGCCAGCGCCATCGTAGACGGCACATGGATCTCGCCCAGTTCCCCTGTGCTGGTGATCAGGCTCACCGTCTCCTGAATGCCTTCCGCTCCGTCAATCAGCAGGATCATCGTGAGCAGCATCGAGCAGCCGATCGCCCAGGCGACGAAATGCCGGTACCATCCCGCCCTCTCTTCCTTGGCCAACTCTGCCCCGTAAGTCTTGGGTTTCCTGGGGTTCGGTCCACCCGCGAAGCGGTATTCGAACCAGCTGTCCGCCCATTTGATCATCCTGTGGCCGTAGACGATGCTGACGGCAAGATAGACCGCCGCAATGCCATGCATCATGGTGGCTGTCGCGCCATTCCTCAGATCAATCGATGTCGCGATCAGCAGAACCAGGTCGGTCACAGGCGTACAGATGAGCAGAGCAGCACCTGTTCGGGGCTTCTTCAGAATATATCTGGCCGTAAGGCCAGCAAGAATAAACAGCCAGAATCCAATCTCACATGCGACGATTAACCAACCGATCATGATGTCCACTCCTGTCTTTTTAATACAACTGTATTAGATCATAATCGATTTTCTTTGATAATACAAGTGTGCTAAAATAAAACCATGCCAAAACTGGTAGATCACGATGCAAAAAAAATAGAAATCGCCAAAGCAACCTGGAAGGTCATCGTCCGGGAAGGACTGGACAACGCCACCGTGCGAAACATCGCCAGGGAGACCGGAATGTCCGTCGGATCTCTTCGCCATTATTTCCCATCGCAGTCGGATCTGCTCCAATTCTCCATGGAACTTGTCTCTGAACGGGTCGCGACACGGATTCGGGAGAAGAACATGATGACTGCGGAGAGTCCGGTCATGGCGATTCAGGATGCGATCAGCGAGCTGTTGCCTCTGGACGAAGAGCGGCGGGTGGAAGCGGAGGTGTGGTTCGTATTTTCCGCCAAGGCTCTCGTGGATGCGCGTCTCAAGCAATTAAGCGATCAGGTGTACAACGACATGCGGCAAGGGTTCGAGTGGGCGATCCAGTCGCTCAGGAAGCTGGGACTGGCCAGGGAAGATCTGCGAGCGGATCTTGAGGTGTATCGGCTTCATGCTCTGGTGGATGGCATGGCGGTTCACCACCTGTTGCATCCCGACAAATTGACGTACCGACAGATGGTTGACACACTGAGTTATCATCTGCGTTCCCTGTGCAAGTGACGAGTGAGCAACAGGCAGGGAGAGCAACGGGTGCATGAAGAGCGGCAGGTGACGGCGTGCAGCAGGTGACTGGAAAGTGGCAGATGACGGTGTGCAACGGGTGACGGCGTGCGAGAGGCAGTGCGAGCAACGGGTGCATGGAGAGCGGCAGGTGACGGCGTGCAACAAGGTGACCGAAAAGTGGCAGATGACGGTGTGCAACGGGTGACGGACCGGCCGAGCAAGCGCGGGGCAGGGGATGACTTGCCTTGGCTGGTCGCTACCGGAATGGTGGATCTGCGAGGACACGGTCGGCACCAAGCCAACTCAGTCACGTATGCTGTGAAAAGCGGTGAGTGGGTTACAATTGGCAAGTTGACCAAGAGCGATGTGGGGGAGTGGCACATGACCTATGTGATGGGTGTGGATGGAGGAGGCAGCAAGACGCATGTGGTGATCGCGGATGCTGCGGGGCATGTGCGCGGTGAAGGGAGATCAGCAGGCTGCAATCATCAGATGATCGGGATCGACCTGGCCATCAGGAATCTCAAGGAGGCGGTCGAGAAGGCGCTGGGCGCGGCGGGATTAGCCGGTGAGGAACTGGATTATGTGCATTATGCGCTGGCGGGTGCGGACAGGGAAGCGGACTTTCGCATCCTGAGAGGAGCGATCTCGCAAGCGTTTCCGTCCATCCGGCGATGGGAGCTCACGTCCGATGCGATGGCGGGACTTCGTTCGGGCACGCCGGATCATATCGGCGTCGTCCTGATCAACGGAAGCGGGACGAATGCGGTCGGCCGAAGCAAGGACGGGAGGATCGTGCAGATCGGCGGGTTCGGCTACCTCTATGGAGATTGCGCAGGCGGCGATATGATGGCCATCGAAACGTTCCGCCTTGCGATCCGCTCCTGGGAGGAGCGGGAGATCCCATCCATCCTCACCCGGAAGGTTCCGGAGTTCCTGGGCTACCGCTCGATGGAGCAGATGGTGGATGATTACCTGGATCGGCAGGTTGCCTCGGTGCCGGGCGAGCTGACGATCGTGCTGCACGAAGCGGCGGAGGAAGGGGATGAGCTGGCCATCCGCCTGCTGAAGCTGACAGGCAGGGAATTGGGCTTGGCGGCGGAGTCCGTCATCCGGCGCATGGGGGACTTCGGCATCGATCGGGCGATCCCCATCGTGTTGGTCGGCAGCGTCTTCCGGAAGGGCAGAAGCCCCTGGCTGTTGTCCGAGCTGAAGCAGACCGTGCAGGCAGAGCATCCGGACACGACGTTCGTCCTGTCGAAGCTGGAGCCGGTATATGGCGCTGTGCTGCTCGCCATGGACGGGGCAGGCATGACACCCCCTGGAGATGCTGGCACGGCAATCGTGGATGGCGAAGGCTTGACAGTCACCGACGTTGGTGCGGGGATGTCAGCCAATGACCGTGTTGGCATGAACGCTGCGGACATTTCAGGCATGTCCACCAGAGCTGACACAGTTGCTGACGTCCGGGACAACGCAGCGTACACCACAGGTGAAGGAAGGCTGGATCCAATCATATCTCATCAAACGGAAGAGGAGAGCGACCATGAGTGACAAATCCCTGAAAGTGGCGGTGATCGGAGGCGGGTCTTCCTATACGCCCGAACTGATCGATGGATTGATCCGGTATCATCATCAGTTGCCCGTGACCGATCTGTATCTCGTCGACATCGAGGAGGGCAGGCGCAAGCTGGAGATCGTGGGCGGCCTCGCCAGGCGCATGATCGAGCATGCCAACCTCCCGATCCGCATGCATCTCACCCTGGACCGTCGTGAGGCCATACGCGGCGCGAGCTACGTCCTGACGCAGATCCGAGTCGGCATGCTGGATGCTCGCGCGCTTGATGAACGCATCCCGCTGCGTCACAACTGCATCGGACAGGAGACCACCGGCGCGGGCGGCATGGCCAAAGCGCTCCGCACGATCCCCGTCATCCTGGACATATGCCGTGACATCGAGGAGCTGGCGCCAACCGCCTGGCTCATCAACTTCACCAATCCGGCAGGCATCATCACCGAGGCTGTGCTGAAGCATTCCAGGGTGCGGACGATCGGGCTGTGCAATCTGCCCATCCATACCCGCATGCAGATCGCCCAGGTGATGGGAGTGGCGCCGGATGAGGTGGACATCGAGATGGTCGGCATCAATCACCTGAACTGGACGCAGCGCGTGCTCATCCGAGGGGCCGATCGCACACAGGAAGTGCTGCGGGCATTCGATAGCGGCGAGGGCTTGAAGGTGAAGAACATCCCCGACCATGATTGGGGAGAAGGTTTCCTTCGGTCGCTTGGCTCCTTGCCCTGCAGCTATCTTCGCTATTACTATCTGAAGGACAGGATGCTGGAGGATCAATTGAATCAGCTGAAGCAAGGCGAGACGCGCGCGGATGTGATCAGGCGGCTGGAGCAGGAGCTGTTCGAGATCTATCAGAATCCTGACCTGTACGTGAAGCCGAAGCAGCTCGACCAGCGCGGAGGCGCCTGGTATTCGGAGGCGGCGGTGCAGCTGATCGCTTCCATCCATAACAACAGGAAGGACATTCAGATCGTGAACACGCGCAACAACGGGATCATCTCTTTCCTGCCGGAGGATGCGGCGATCGAGGTGCCATGCGTCATCTCCGCCAGCGGCGCCTCACCGCTCTCGCTCAGCAAGCCGCTGCCGCCGGCCGCCCGCGGGTTGTTGCAGGTGGTGAAAGCTTACGAGGAGCTGACGATCGAGGCGGCGGTGCATGGAGATTATCACAGCGCGCTCCATGCCCTCACGATTCATCCGCTTGTCGGGACGGCGGCGCTTGCCAGGGCGATACTGGATGACCTGATCGCTGCGCACCGCAAGTATCTGCCGCAATTTGCCTGAGCCCGCAGGGGGCAGCTGATAACATGGCCGGTCTACAGGCTCATCTGCGACCAGAATGATGTGGTTTGGAGAAGGCTGTTGTTTATCTTCGTTGTTGCTCGTGGCGGGATCCAGGAACTATGGGTCACGCTGGGACCAGCTTCCCGCCGTAACGGAACGTCAATCCGCTATTGGTGGCCAAACGGCCATTTTCCCAAAGCTAACGGAACGTCAGTGCGTTATTGGGTGATATTGGTTGATTTTCTCGCCCGATATGGTTCCATAACGCATCCACGGCTATTGCCGATTTTCGCTGACATGAATCATCTGGGACACGATTGCTCATAATGACATTTGACATGCGGGTTAGGGGAGCATGATGTGTTGTGGATTGCGATGGCGGTGTTGTCCGCCTTCTTTGCAGGATTGACGTCGGTCCTTGCCAAATGCGGCATCCGGAGCACTGATTCCGATGTGGCAACGGCGCTTCGGACGATCGTGGTGCTCATCTTCGCATGGGTGATGGTGTGGGTCGTCGGCTCGGAGGGAACGATCAAGCACATTTCTACGAAATCCGTTCTCTTCCTTCTATTATCAGGGCTGGCGACTGGCGCGTCCTGGCTCTGCTACTTCAAGGCGTTGTCGTTGGGCGACGTCAATCAGGTGGCGCCGATCGACAAGTCGAGCACCGTGCTGACGGTGCTGCTCGCCATCCTGTTCCTCGGCGAAACCGGGCATCTGGCGGTCAAGCTGATCGGCACTGCGGCCCTCGGCTTCGGAATCCTGATGATGGTCGAGCGCAAGCGGGCGGTGCGCCAGGGCAAGGGCCATGCATGGTTGCTCTATGCGATCGGGGCGGCTGTGTTCGCCGCGCTGACCTCGATACTGGCGAAGGTCGGCATCGAGGATGTGGAATCCAACCTCGGCACCGCGATCCGGACGGCGGTTGTGCTGGTCATGGCGTGGGTCATCGTATGGATGCGCGGCAAACAGAAGCAACTGCGAACGATCGTCCCGCGTGAGCTCATGTTCATCGGGCTGTCGGGACTGGCCACGGGCGCTTCCTGGCTCTGCTACTATTATGCGATTCAGCAAGGTGTGGTCAGCGTCGTCGTGCCGATCGACAAGCTGAGCATCGTCTTCACCGTAACCTTCTCGTATATCGCGTTCCGCGAGAAGCTGAGTCGCACGGCGTTGCTGGGGCTGCTCCTGATGATCGCCGGCACTTTGGCGCTGGCGGTATGCTCATAAACCCGATGAGCAGATGCCGTCAGACTCGCGTATGCTTCATGACGACGCTGGATTCGCGGATGATCAGCCGAGGCTCGAATTCCACGCGCTCATATCCGCCTGAACGCTGCTCCAGGATGCGGTTCAAGAGCAGCTCTGTGGCAACCTTGGCCGACTCGGCGCTCAGGATCGAGACGGTGGTCAGTCTGGGCAGGACGATCTGCCCCCACACGATATTGCCGATGCCGACTACCGCGATATCTTCCGGAACTCTGATGCCCAACTCCTTCAGGCGGTTGATCAGGCCGATCGCGATCATGTCGTTCTCGGCGTAGACCGCATCCGGCATGCGGGATAAGCTGACGAAGTAGTCGGCAGCGCGCACGCCGGTCTGCAAGGACAGGTCATCCCCGAAATAGATCAAGGAACGGTCCACGCTGCTCACCGCCTCTTCATAGGCCATGTAGCGCTCCGGGACGATCTCCTTCGGTGCGCCCGCATAGGCGATGCGGGTCCGGCCGATGCTGAGCAGATGCTCCATCACCAGCTTACCCTCCTGGGTGGCCATGCTGACAATATCGGCCTGCACGCCCGGGTTCAGCTTCTTGCCGTAGTTGATGAGCGATACGGGAATGGGGCTTTTGTTGATCAACTCGATCAGCTCGTCGGGATAGGCGAGCGGTACCATATGATCAATCCGTCCACATACAGCTTCCTCACTTCCCTGAACAGATCCAGTTCCGCCTTCTCGCTGCCCAGTGTATTGATCTGCACGACCCTGTAGCCATAATGCTTGGCGGCCTTCTCCACCGCATAGGCGATCTCCGGCACCAGGGCGTTGCGAATATCCGGAACGGCCAGGGCGATCTGCTGGGTCTGTCTGAACTTCAGGCTCTGTGCGATCGAATTGGGAACGAAGCCCAGTTCCTCGATCGCCGCCATGACTTTTGCTTTGGTCTTCGGACTGATCCCGCCGCTGTTGTTGATGGCTCGCGAGACGGTAGCGATGCCAACGCCCGCATGTTTGGCAACATCTTCAATCGTGACTTTTTTGCTCATGGTCCGTATAACATCTCGATACAAAACTGGAAACGTTTCCATCATGAGTTCGATATCATTTGCAAGTATACCATATTTTTATAACAAGTCTATGAATAATTCGTGAAGAGGCGCGTTTACATTTGACATTTTAGAACGAAAAGTGAGAGAATACGAATGGGAAACGTTTCCGAGACATTCGCTATATTTTCGCAAAATCAGATGGTTACAAAACTTCCCGAGGAGATGACATCAATGAAAGCATTGCGTTGGCATGGACCAAGAGACCTGAGACTTGAGCAGATCGAGGAACCGAAAGTTCAACCGGGCAAGGTCAAGCTCAGAGTGGAATGGTGCGGTATCTGCGGCAGCGACTTGCATGAATATACAGCTGGACCGATCTTCATACCGAAGGATGCTCCTCATCCGATCACCGGAGAGCAAGCTCCGATCGTCATGGGCCATGAGTTTTCCGGGCAAGTGGTGGAGGTTGGAGAAGGCGTTACGAAGTTCAAACCAGGCGACCGCGTCGTCGTAGAGCCGATCTACGCTTGCGGCGAATGCGAAACCTGCAGACAGGGGCTTTACAATCTGTGTCCGAAGATGGGCTTCCTTGGCTTGGCGGGAGGAGGCGGCGGTTTCTCGGAATACGTGGTGTTCGACGACTATCGCGTGCACAAGATTCCGGACAGCGTATCTTACGAGCAAGGGGCGCTGGTGGAACCGGCGGCAGTGGCGCTGTATGCCGTTCGCCAGAGCAGATTGAAAGCCGGCGACAAGGCGGCTGTATTCGGCACAGGTCCGATCGGCCTGCTCGTCATCGAAGCCTTGAAGGCTGCCGGCGCCGCTGAGATCTATGCGGTCGAGCTGTCACCGGAACGCAAGCAGAAGGCGGCAGAGCTCGGCGCGATCGTCATCGATCCGAAGGAATACGACGTCGTGGAAGAACTGCGCAAACGGACCGGCGGCGGCGTGGACGTCGCCTATGAAACGACAGGCGTAGGTCCGGTCCTGACACAATCGCTGAATGCGGTCAAGCCGAACGGTGAACTGATGGTGCTGAGCATCTGGGAGAAGGAAGCGACGATCCATCCGAACCATATCGTGCTCGCAGAGCGCAAGATCAATGCCATCATCGGTTACCGCGATGTGTTCCCGGCTGTCATCAGCCTGATGGCGCAAGGATATTTCCCGGCGGACAAGCTCGTCACGAAGCGCATCAAGCTCGAAGATGCCGTGAGCGAAGGCTTTGAGGCGCTGCTGAAGGAAAGAAACCAGGTGAAAATCCTGGTCAAGCCTAACGCCTGATTCAATCCTGCCACTCATAACATCCCACTCCAATCTTGAAGCTGTCCGTATGTCCATGATCCTGGACGTAAGGGACAGCTCTTTTTTTGGCTGGAACGCGCTGAGAACATCCTTCTACCGTAATCGACGTTTCATTAGCATTTGAAAAGTGCAGCTCTCGTCAAAACAAGGAATCGACGTTCCGACCCCCAGGCCATCCTTTCATTAGCAACATCCGCATAGCCCACAGCCCTTTTATGCGCGAACGCAGCGGGAGTGAAGAGCAGCTGGTTATTGATACAGCCAGATGCCCGCGACGGTCATCACGGCAGGCAAACGGCTGTCATCCACCGGCACGGGGTCGTAGAATCCGCCGACGGCCAGATTGAGCACCAGGTAGAACGGCTTGTCGAAGGGCATGCCTGGCCTCAGGGCGCTCTCCGCGTAGCAATGGCCGTCCACCAGCCAACGAATGGATTCGGCGGTCCATTCCAACCCGTAGTCGTGGAAGCTGTCGATCGCGCCACCCGGAAGCTCGTAGGGATGCTCGTCGGTCACCTTGCTCTGCCAATCCTTTCCGTAATGCAAGGTGCCAGCCACGATCCGGGGCAGGCGGCCGCGCGCCTCCATGATGTCGATCTCGCCGGATGCCGGCCACGGACCGTAAGCCTGGTCCTGGGGCATCATCCAGATCGCCGGCCACAGCCCCTGTCCCACGGGCAGCCTGGCGCGGACGATCAGCTTGCCGTAGCAGAAGAACATGCGATCCTTCGTATCGATGCGCGCCGAGGTATAGGTGAAGCGTCTTCCGTCCTGCTCCACGAGCTCGCGCCGCGCGCACAGATTCAATCCTTCCCTGTCAATGTACAGATTGGCGGAGCTGCCGGTGTAGTATTGCAGCTCGCCATTGCCCCATCCAGGCATGACGGGATGGCCGTCCGCATCCAGCAGGTCGTTGCCGATGCGAATATTCCACGAGCCAAGATCCCCGTTGCCATGGCGGTAGTCCTGATACCACACGAGTCTGTTCATGCGCCTCACTCCTGTTCGTCGATGATTGTTGTCACAGATTCCGGCCATCGTTCCATGCAGCCGGATGGCTATGCCGCCGTTCCGCTCGCCGGGTGATCCAGCCTGCTCACCATGTGGTCGGGCGGGTTCCGGCAGCGGCGACCATGTGATGGGTGGTCCAGGGAGCGGCGCCACATGGTCGCTTGCTCCTTGTCGCCGTTCCGCTCGCCGGGTGGACCGGCTACCGTTCCCGCGGCCTGATGATCCGCCTGCATGCGTCCTGACTTCTGTCTCCAAGCATACTTCATCCCTCGCGGCGGTCAATATGCACCCAAAATTTTGGGATATCGGCGATAATCCTGACCTTCCATCCGGGGCGGCGCATCCCCTAGGATGGAATCAAGGAGGCGCACAGTATGTCGAAAACGGGTCGAATCAAGGCGTTTGTGAAGCAATGGCAGCTGCAGAGCATGGTGATCCCGGGCATCGTGTGGATGTTCATCTTCTGCTATATCCCGATGTTCTGGCTGATCATCGCCTTTATGGACTACAACATCGCAAGGCCCATGCTGGAGTCGCCGTTCGTCGGCCTGAAGCACTTCGAGGAGTTCCTGGCGGATGAGCGCTTCTGGCGTTCGATCCGCAATACCCTGGGGATGAGCACGATCAAGCTGGTGCTGGGCTTCCCGATCCCGATCCTCTTCGCGCTGCTGCTCAATGAGATTCGCCAGGTGAAGTTCAAGCGCACGGTGCAGACGATCTCGTATCTGCCGCACTTCATCGCCTGGACGATCTTCGGCGGGATCACGCTGAACTGGCTGGGCGAAGGGGGAGTGGTCAATCAGCTGATGATGGGACTGGGGCTGCAGGATCGGGAGATTCTGTACATCAGCGATCCGAAATATTTCTGGTGGATCGTCTATTTCTCCGACACGCTCAAGGAGATGGGCTGGAGCGCGATCATCTACATCGCGGCGATATCGGGCATCGACCCGGCCCTGTATGAAGCGGCGGAGATCGACGGAGCCAGCCGATGGCAGCGGATGTGGCACATCACGATCCAGGGCATCCGGCCGACGATCGCGATCCTGTTCATCCTGGCCGTCAGCGGTCTCCTGGGCAGCAACTTCGATCAGATCTTCATGCTGAAGAACAACATGAATCTCAAGATGGCGGAGAGCCTGGACCTGTACATCTACAACATGGGGTTGGTATCAGGCAGGCATTCATTCTCAACTGCGGTTCTGTTCGCCAGGTCGATCGTGGCGCTCGCGCTGCTGCTGCTCGCGAATCAGGCCTCCAAACGATTGACGGGCGAAGGCATATTCTGAAGCGGAACGGAGAGAAGGTGATCCCTATCGTCAGGAAGATGCGTCGTTATGGATTATTTGAGATTTGCAATACCCTGCTGATGCTGGCGGTTTGCTTCGTCACCCTGTATCCGATGTGGTTCGTCTTCGTCAACTCGCTGAACTCGCCGGAGCAGGCCCTGCTGGGTACGACGAACTGGCTGCCCAAGGAGTGGTCTCTGGCCAGCTACCGGGTCGTCTTCGACGACAGGAACCTGATGAACGGCTTCTTCATCAGCACGATGCGGACGCTCATCGGCACGTCGACCCATGTGCTGTTTACGGCGATCGTCGCCTACGGCATGAACAAGACCCATCTGATCGGCCGCAAGGTCTACATGAAGATCGCGCTGATCACGATGCTGTTCTCCGGCGGACTCATCCCGACCTTCCTGCTGATGGTGAAGCTGGGGCTGTACAATCATTTTCTCGTGTTCATCATTCCGGGCTTGTACACGTTCTTCAACATGGTCATCTTCATGAGCTTCTTCCGCACGATCCCGGATAACCTCGAGGAAGCGGCCAAGGTGGACGGTGCATCGGATTATGGCGTCCTGTTCCGCATCGTCCTGCCCAACAGCAAGGCGGTGCTCGCGACCATCTCCCTGTTCTCTGCGGTGTACCACTGGAACGACTACTACCAGGGAGTGATCTATATCCGCTCGCAGGAGCTGCTGCCGCTGCAGACCATCCTGTACAAGATCATCGCCGAGAACTCGATGACGTTCATGCAGCAACAGGCGATGGAGCAGTTCGGCGCGCGCCTGCCGAGCAATTCGATCAAGTTCGCCTCGATGATGGTGGCGACGCTCCCCATCCTGCTGGTGTATCCGTTCATCCAGCGCTATCTGGTGAAGGGCGTCATGATCGGCGCGATCAAGGGTTAGTCGCATATGCTTCACGGGTACGCCCGGAAGCGTATGAGGACATATCCACATATTAAGCAATGGAGAAAGGAATGGTCTTATGATCAATGGCAAACGCTTGCAGAAAGGCCTGGCGATCCTCTTCTCGCTCATCCTGGTCTTCGGCCTTGCTGCCTGCATGTCCAAGGAGTCCAAGGATACGCCAGTAAACGCCAATTCAAACGCCAATGCCAACTCCGGCACCAAAAGTAACAACGGGGGAACAGGCGGGAGCGGCGGGGAGGTGACGGTGAATGCGGATGAGCCGGCATGGAAGCTGGATACGAGTCCGGTGGAGCTCACCTGGTTCGTCGGAGCTTCCTGGTACGGCCATACCTGGGGAGACAATCTCGCCTCGCAGCATGTGACCGAGAAAACGGGCGTGCAGGTGAAGCTGGAGGTGCCGAGCGGCGATGCCAATGAATACATCACGCTGGCGATGACGACCGGCCAGCTGCCGGACATCATCACCCTCGGCTCCTGGGAGAATGCGGTGAAGAAGCTGTGGGAGGGCGGCCATGTGTATGCGCTGAACGAGCTGGCCGAGCAGTATGATCCGTATTTCTTCAAGGTGGCCGGAGACGGGACGCTGAAGTGGTATCGTCAGCCGGATGGCAACACCTATGCGATCCCGAACGATTCCTACAGCCCGAACCTCATGCGGGAGACGGGGATGAACGCGGCGAACCAGACGTTCCTCGTGCGCAAGGACCTGTATGAGGATATGGGGCGTCCGGACCTGACGACGCCGGAGGGCTTCCTGAACGCGCTGCAGCTGCTGAAGGACCGATATTCCACTTACAAAGGTCAGCCGATGAGCCCGTTCTTCGCCCAGGGCAACGTGCAATACGGCATGACGGAATATCTGCAGAATCTGCTCGCGGTGCCGCATGAGAAGGACGGCAAGGTCTATGACCGCATCACCGATCCGGATTACGTCACCTGGCTGAAGACGTTCCGCACCGCCTACGAGCGAGGGCTGATCAATGTCGATTTCCTCGTCGATTCCGACACACAGGTCGAAGAGAAAACGAACAATGCCCGCTACTTCATGATGATCCGCGAATGGACGGGCATGACCGCGGTGAACCCGATGCTCGCCGCCAGCGAGAATCCCGATTCGTACTACATCGCGGTCGACGGTCCGCGGAACAGCCGGGGCGAACAGGCCAAGCTGTTCCCTGGCAACATGGATGGCTGGATGGTCACGATGGTGAGCAAATCCACCAGGCACCCCGACCGGGCGATCCGCTTCCTGACCTATCTGGTCAGCGAGGAAGGGCAGCGCGACCTGTTCCTGGGCAAGGAGGGCGAGACCTGGGAGATGATGAACGGCAAGCCGCAGCTGAAGCCGGAGATGGTGCAGTTGCTGGAGACCGACATCGAGAAGCTGGAGAAGCAATACGGCATCGTGGACACGTACTGGATGCTGCGCAATCCGGTCATCGTCAATCAGTGGCGTCCGGAGAAGCCTGCCGTCATCAAGCAGATGGAGGACTTCGCGAACAGGCAGGCGGATATCGACGGCGCCATCTACAAGAACCTCGATCCGACGGGAGAGTCGGATGCGGCCGTCGCCTGGCTGCGCATCTCCCAGAACTGGCTGGAGGTCATGCCGGAACTGATCACGGCGAAGGATGAAGCGACCTTCGACAAGATCTTCCAGGATTTCCTCGACCGGCGCGAAGCCTATGGCTTCCAGAAGGTCATGGAGCATCGCCAGGCTGAACTGGATGCGCGCAAGGCCAAGATGGGGCAATAAGGGACGTCAGTGAAACGGTTATATACCGGCCATCTGTACAGGTGGCCGGTATGCCTGCTTGACGGCGGGCGTAGGCCCGACATCCCGAGGCGTTGCGAGACGGGATCAAGGATGCCAACGGGATCAAGGACGCGATGAGAGACGGGAGCGGGGACGCCAACGGGATCAAGGACGCGATGGGAGATGAAAGATGGGACAGGAGTGGGCTGAGAGATGAGATGAGGGACAGGATGGAGCATGGGATACAGAGTGAGACTGACCATGATGCTCGAGGCTGTGGAACGAGAGACGGACCTGTTATGGGATGAGAGGCGAGCTGGACGAGGGAGACGCGGCATATCCTGCCGCTGGCTGGATATGGTATATTACAGTCATAAAGGGGGGCATTGGCATGGGGAAGCTGCTGAGGGCTTGCAGAACGTTGTACCGCCGGTCACCGATCTCGCAGAAGCTGTTTATGGCCTTCAGCCTGATGATCGTCATTCCCGGCATCCTCGTTTCCTTCCTGTTCATCCGCCTCCAGGAGACGCAGGTTTACAAGGAAGCGATGTCCTCTGCCGCAAGCCATGTCACTCGCCTGAATGAGCAAATGCGCAGCAGGCTGGAGATGATTGAAAGCGTTTCCCGAATGGCTCTGGCCCAGCGAGCGTTCGTCGATTTCATCCATTCCGACATGCGCGAGGACGGTCTTAGGCTGGTCAAGTTTCGGCAAAATGAATATGAACACATGCACACGATGATCCTGAGCTTCCGGATGATCGAATCGCTCAGCTTCTACGTGGACAATCCCGATCTCTACGAGATCTGGCCCGAGATCTATCACTACGAAAGGTTCGAGCCGCAGGATTACTGGATGACCTTGCGGGAGCAGGGCGGGGCGAGCTTCAGGCTGTTCGCCCTGCAGAACGGCGAGCACACGCTCGGCTATTATCGCCTGGTTCGCATGAGCGGAACGCAGCAGCCGACGATCATGGAGATTCGCGTGCCGCACCGCGAGCTGTTCGGCGATCTGCTCGCGGACAGCGGGGGTGGCTGGCTCACCGTCGTGATGGATGGCGATAATCCGGAGCGGGCGATCTATGACGCCGAACATCCCCTGGTCCGGCAGGCAGGAGACAACTTCGGCGCTATCCTGGCAACTGCCCTCATGAAGCTCGACAAGCTGCATCAGACCGATGAACCGGTCCAGGCGGTGGCGGGGGACCACCTCTATTACGCCGTCTATCGCTTTATCGCGCCGCTGGATGCCTATGTCCTGGACATCGCCGCCCACCAGACCTTGATGCAGGGGCCGCGCAACATGTATGCGCTCGTCATCGTCGTGACCTGCTGTGTGCTGCTGATGATGCTGCTGCTCGTGTCGCATACGACGCGGCGGATCTTCCGCCGGCTGGACAGCGTCCTCGCCTCGATGCGCAAGGTGAGGAAGGGGGATCTGAACGCGAAGATCCGGATCGGTCTCGCCTCTCACGAGACGGGCGATGAGATCGATGAGGTGGCCATCAGCTACAACGACATGCTGGATGAGATTCAGCGGCTGATGACGCAGGTGATCGACAAGCAGCTGGTGGCGAAGAACGCCCAGCTGCATTCCCTGCATTCGCAGATCAACTCCCACTTCCTGTACAATGCGCTGGAGTCCATCCGCATGCTGGCGGAGGTGAAGCGGCAGCCGGAGATCGCAGAGGTGCTGGTCTCCCTCGGCTCCCTCATGCGCTACAGCATGAAATGGCAGAGCGACACGGTGCTGCTTCAGGAGGAACTGACGAATATTCGGAATTATATCCGCTTCATGAATTTTATGGATGGTGTGAATCATCGCCTGGACGAGCATATCCCGCAGGAGCTGCTGCGCTATACGATCCCGAAGATGTGCATGCAGCCGATCGTCGAGAACGCGGTTCATCATGCCGCGCCAAAGGGCGGCAGCGTCCATATCCGGATCGCGGCCCGGGTGGAGGACGACAGCCGGCTGATCATCGAGATTCGCGATGACGGATCGGGCATCGAGCCGCAGAGGCTCGCTGATCTGCAGGCCGCGCTGGAGGGGGCGGCGGATGCGCCAATCGTCGCCAGCAAGAACGGGCTGGGCCTCGAGAATGTGCACAAGCGGCTGCAGCTTCACTATGGATCGGACAGCGGCCTGTGGATCGACAGCGTGAGGGGAAGCCATACCTGCGTGACGATACGCTTGCCCTGGACCAATGTCAACCTGGGGGGATGGTAAGATGCTCAATATCTTGATCGTGGACGATCAGACCCACATCTGCGAGGGCCTGAAGACGATGCTCCGCCAGTTCCCGCTGCCCATCGGCAGCATCCACGAGGCGGCAAGCGGGCTCGAGGCGCTGCGCATCCTGCGCCAGCACAGCATCCAGTTGGTGATCACGGATATCCGGATGCCGGATATGGACGGACTGGAGCTGATGGCGCGCACCAGGGAAGAGCGGATCGAGGTCGATTACCTGATCATCAGCGGCTACGGCGAGTTCACCTATGCCCAGCGGGCGATCGAGCTGGGCGCCAAGGGTTATCTGCTCAAGCCGGTGAAGCGCGAGGATCTGCTCGCCTCGGTCGAGCATGTCATGCAGGAGATGTTGACGCGCCGCGAGCTCCTGAGGAGCATGCAGGATAAGTCGCGTCGGGCGGAGGATGCCGAACGGAAGGAATTGCGCCTGTTTATGAAGGGAGAGGCAGCCAACGAGGAGTGGATCGAGGAGGTCGAGCCGCTCCATGGGCAGCTGTGGAGCCATTATCGCCTGGTCATGCTGCGTGAGGAGCGATGGATCAACCAGCCGGGAGCGCCGAATGTCCACGGCATGGAATCGATCGCTTATCGCGTCTATGGCGGTCACAGATGCCTGTGCCTGCAGCGGCACCCGCATCTCATCCTGGCTTGCGCCGCGGACCTGCCGCCGGAGTCGCTGTCTGCGGCGCTGCAGAACGAGCAGTTCAGGGTGATGACGATCATGACCGATCCGGTGCGGGGCCTAAGGCAATTGCCGGAAGCCTACAGGCGGCTCCAGGAGCTGCACCGTCACAGCTATCTGTTCCCGGAGCAGCGCCTGCTCCTGCCTTCGCATGTCGAGGGACTTGAGCAGCACTGGCAGTTGCCCTATGAGGATATCTATGCCCTGTTCCAGCTCATGGGTACGGACAACAGCGGGCTGATCACGGAGAAAATCTCGAAGATCTTCCAGAAGAAGGTGCTGCAGCGGTACAATATCAACTATACCGTCCACCTGTGCGAAGCTCTGGTCGAGATGATCGATGAATATGAGCGGGTGATCCGCCCTTATCTCGGGGAAGAGGCGATCGATACCGATTGCCTGAGGAATCTGTTCGACTATCCCGGCATGCGCGAGTACATCCAGGCATTGCAGCAGCAGCTGC
Source organism: uncultured Paenibacillaceae bacterium (assembly GCA_937957685.1). Taxonomy (GTDB): domain Bacteria; phylum Bacillota; class Bacilli; order Paenibacillales; family DA-C8; genus Insulibacter. The sequence goes on along the minus strand of CALGAO010000038.1, from coordinate 1,724 downwards.
TCCGGCTGAACCAGCATTACTACGAACTGAAGTGCAGCTACCGCAACAGCCAGGACCTGAATGAGGCGATCCGGTATATTCATGCCAATTATCACAAGCCGCTGGATCTGGCGATGGTGTCCAACCATGTGTCGCTCAATTATGCGTATTTCTCCAATCTGTTCAAGAAAAATGTCGGGAAGAGCTTCGCCGAATATCTGCGCGATGTGCGCCTGGACAAAGCCCGCAAGCTGCTGGTGGATACCGATTACAAGGTGGCGGACATCGCGGCGATGGTCGGGTATGAGAACTACAAGAGCTTCACCCGGGTGTTCCGCGAGGTGATGCGCATGCAACCCACGGAGTACCGCCAGCGCATGCGGCGGATGGGCGCCGGGAAGGGAAGCGCGTCGAACAGCTCCGCACTGTAGATGGATCGATGGATGGCCCATCAGCAGTGGTCAGCATCCAACGGTAACGGACACCAGGGACACTCCATGGGAGCGCTCGCGGCAAACGGCTGAGGGAACATCATGACGCAAAGGGAGATGTCTGTCATCATGCAATATTCGCAGGTTGTGGAAGGGAGCTTCGTGCGGAGGCTGAACCGGTTCGTAGCGGAGGTGGAGATTGAAGGGCGGCGTGAGATGGTTCACGTCAAGAATACCGGCAGGCTGAAGGAACTGCTCGTGCCGGGAGCCAGGGCGTTCCTGGAGACATCCGGCCGTGAAGCGCGGAGGTACAAGCATTCCCTCATCGCCGTGGAGAAGGACGGCATGATCGTCAACATCGATTCCCAGGCGCCCAATGCGATCGTCCATGAGGCGATGCTCGCCGGCCTGCTACAGGAGTTGGGACCGATCCACGCCGTGCAGCGGGAAGTGACCTGGGGCAATTCCCGTTTCGATCTGTATTACGAGGGGGATGGCCGCAGCGGATATATGGAGGTCAAAGGGGTGACGCTGCTAGAGGACGGCATCGCCATGTTCCCCGACGCTCCGACCATAAGAGGACGCAAGCATGTGCTGGAGCTGGCCGAGGCCGTGCGGGAAGGCAACGAAGGCGTCGTCCTGTTCCTCGTCCAGATGAAAGGTGCGCGTTGCTTCGCGCCCCATGCGAGCATGGACCCGCCTTTCGCCGCGGCGCTGAGAGAAGCGGCTGCAGCAGGGGTGCGCGTATGGGCCTATGATGCGGAGGTGACCGCGTGCGGCATCGCCTTCGGTGAGCCGCTTGAGGTCAAGCTCTGACCGTCAAACCTTGCTTGATTATATTAAAAAACAAGCCGACTTCCGCCATGCGAGCTGAAGTCGGCTTGTTGCCATATGATCACTTGCCAGCCGCCAACCACCTATATCGCCAGTTCTTCCGCTGACAGCATCTCGTGCTGTTGCGTGGCCGGCCGCTGCTCATGCGAGCTGCTGGTCGCCTTCCTCAAGGCATCGGTCAGATCGTGGCAGTGATGAATCCCTTCGCGATTGCCAAGCCCGGACTTGATCAACGTCTCAAGCGGTTGCGCCTGCGCGCCGATGAGGTAGATGGAACCGCCGTAGCGCAGCACGTGCAGGATCACTTCGGACAGGTAGGCGACCCCCGTCGTATCCATATACATCACCTTGGCCATGTTCAGCATGACAAACTTCGGTTTGTCCGCCAGGGCGGAGATCATCTGCCGTTCCATGCGGCGGGCGGCTCCGAAGAACAGCACGCCTTTCATGTTGCAGACGAGAACCGCGTTGCGGCGCAGG
>CALGAO010000037.1 GCA_937957685.1 uncultured Paenibacillaceae bacterium | reverse complement strand
GATTGAGCTGCAGGTGTTTGATTATGTGCTGAAGCCGGTGGACGACCAGGAATTCATCGCTTCGCTCTCGAGCGCCATCGATTCGCTTCGGGACGAATGGGCGCAGGTCGAGCAATATTACCGGCTGATCTACGAGCGCAAGACCGATCTGTCGATCCTGCGCAACAACCTGCTGCGCGAGCTGCTGCTCGGACGGCGCATGTCCCGTCAGACGGTCGAGCAACGGCTGGTCAGCTATGAGATCCCGCTTGCGGCAGGCGAGCGGGCGGTGATGATGCTGGTGCAGCTGGGAACGTATTATGAAGGGTTGGACAAGGAATCGCTCGCCCTGATGGAGTATGCGATCGGCAACATCGCCGAGGAAGTGCTGTCGGAGTGCTTCCATGTCTGGTCGTGCCAGTCTCCGCACGAGTGCCTTACGATCATCGCCATGCTGCGGCCGGAGCTGGCGAGGCTGGCTGAGCAGGGCGAACGGGATGCGTATGAACGGGCGCTGCTGAAGAAGCTGCTGCCGGTATTCCGGCGGAATGTGAATGAGTATCTGCGCGGCGATATATCGGTCGTGGTGACCAACAGCTTCTGTTTCCCGGACGCGATCGAAAGCGCCTATCGTCACGGTCTTCGCTATTTCTGCATGCTGGAGAAGGATCCGCTGGAGAAGGAGATCTATCTGGTGGAAGAACGGACCATGGCCGGTTCGCCGCAGCTGTTCCTGGAAGTGCTCCACCGGCCGCCGACCCTGCTCTATCTTGCGGAGGCGCAGCAATGGGATGCCTTGCGCAGCAAGCTGGAGGAAGTGTTCTCCCTGCTCGCGCGAAGCAACTATACGAGGGAAAATCTGTACGAAGTTTACCTGACGGTCAACAATGCCCTCATGTACGCGGCGCACAAGCAGGGGCGTTCGATCTATCAGCTGGGGCATGACTGGCTCCTCGACCAGGGCGCGATGCAATCGCTGGATGAGCTTCGGCAGTGGACGGAGCAGATGCTGGGCCGGATGCAGGAAGAACTGTCCAGGCAGGAGCAGCATGCCAAGCATTATATCGTGAATCAGGTGAAGCAGCTGGTGGCCAGCATGCTCGGCCAGGATATCTCCGTGAAGACAATCGCCGACCGCGTCTATCTCCATCCGGTCTATCTGTCGAAGGTGTTCAAATCCGTTACCGGCGAGAACCTTGGCGACTACATCATCCGTATGCGGATGGAGCGGGCGCTGTATCTGCTCAAGCATACGAACCGGAGAATCTATGAGATCACCAGCGAGCTTGGCTATCAGAATCCGCAATATTTCAGCAAGATGTTCAAGAAATACTATGGCCTGACGCCAGCAGAGTTCCGTGAGACAGGTGGGTGAAGGGCGGCGAGAGCGAAGGAAGGCCGGCATCGAGGCTGGTCTAATGCCCGCCTGAAGATGGTTGCGAAAGATGCAGAAATGTTCGCATCGTGACATAGGATGGCGAAACGTGCTTTCCTATAATGAATTTGTAATCATTTTACAGGGTTAGGGGGAGCACGAATGAAAACGAAGCTTCAAAAGGCAATGTTCATGACATTATGCTTGATCATGGTCATCTCGCTGTTCGTTGCCTGCTCGAACCGACCGAACGAACCCGCCTCGCCAACGGGAGGCACAACAGCGACCGGCGGTTCATCAGGCGGTTCGACGTCCGGCGGCAGCTCCGGCGATCAGTCCGGAAGCCCGTACCGCGACAAATACGATCCGCCCGTCACGATCACGACGGCATGGGGCGTAGACCCTGCGCTGACGTTCAAGAACGGAGAGACGATCGAGAACAACGTGGCGACGAGATGGGCGCTGGAGACGCTGGGCATCAAGATCGAGTCGCTCTGGTCCGTCACCGATACGAACGGAGCGTTCGCCACCAAGCTGAGGCTGGCGATGACGTCCGGTCAGCCGATGCCCGAGGTCGTCACCCTGGGCGCCGGCGATACGCAGCTCGTGCATGACCTGATCGATTCCGGCATGTACCGGGAAGTCGGAACGTTGTTTGACGAATATGCAAACGACATCTGGAAGAAGGCGATGAATCTGGATCCGAACGTCTGGCTGCCATATATGAAGGACGGCCAGCGTTACGGCATACCGGTGCTCGATTACGCTTACAACCATGACTACCTGCTCTGGATTCGCCAGGATTGGCTGGATGCTCTCGGGCTGAAGGCGCCGGAGACGCTGGAAGAGCTGGAGGCGGTCATGGAGGCGTTCAAGTACAACAACCCGCAAGGTCTGTCACCGGATGAAGTGATCCCGCTGGATATCGGCTTCAAGAATTCGATGAACACGTGGATGTCCGATCCCTCCTGGGTGTTCGGCATGTTCGGCACGCTGCCGGAACAGTGGAATCTGGCGGCCGATGGATCCCTCGAGTACGGCTCCGTACATCCGGGTATCAAGCAGGGGCTGGCCAAGCTGAAGGAATGGCTGAACAAGGGATACATTCCCCAGGAGGCGGCGCTCTGGGATGAGAACAAGACAGCTGAACCGGCGGTGGCGGGCAAGGTTGGCATCATCCCGGGCCCATACTGGATGAGCGGTTGGCCGCTGCTGGATACGGCGAAGAATGTCGAGGGAGCCGTCTGGAAGCCGCACAAGATCCCGACGGGGCCGGATGGCACGGCGATGCGCCACGGCACGCACTTCACCAACGGCGTCACCCTGCTGCACAAGGACATGAAGCATCCGGAAGCGTTCTTCACGTACCAGAACTATCTGTTCGAGCATCTGGCGGACCCGCCGGTTGGAGGCGTGTTCGAGCATGGGGTGTTCGAAGGCTACGACTATGCGTTCGATGAGAACGGCAATCTGCTGACCGGCGATGACGTGCCGGGCGGCTCGGTCACCGCGCCGCTCAGATACTTCCTCGTGCGCGACGGGGCCCGCATCCCGGACGCCCAGATGAAGGCGTTGCTCAATCTGGCAACGGGCAAGGAACCGACGACGGTCCGGGAGAAGGAGGTTGTTCTCTACTACGGTCCGGAAACCGCCAACGCCGCGGTCGTGCTGCTTGAGCAGGAGGAGATTTCGAAGAAGAATATGTTCGTCGGCGCGCCTACCGAGACGATGAAGACGAAGTGGGATTATCTGCAGAAGCTGGAGCGCGAGACGTTCAACGCCATCATCTATGGCGAGAAGCCGCTCGACGCCTTCGACCAGTTCGTCAAGGATTGGAAGGCCGGAGGCGGCGACCAGATCACGAAGGAAGTCAACGATTGGTACAAGAAAACAACAGGTTAATAGTCTCGGTTGGACCAGAGAGGCGGCCTTCGGGCCGCTTCTTGGCGGGCCGGATTCATCGGCCCGGGGAGTTGCCGGTTCCTTGCTGCTGGCGTACTGAAGGAGCTGGCATCAGCCAGGGATGGCCTGACCCGGCCGGGATTTCTGTACATAGTGGGGAGGGGCCCGAATGGAATTGGAACCTGCGCTTGAGAGCAAGCCTGCAACCGGGCAAGCGCTGCCGCGCAAGACGGCAAGGCATTATCTTCGCAAGACGTGGATCTTTCATCTGATGATTCTGCCATCGCTCATCTTCCTGATCATCTTCAACTACATCCCGATGGCGGGAATCGTCATGTCGTTCCAGGACTTCAAGCCATGGCTCGGCATACTCGGCTCGGACTGGATCGGCCTCGACAATTACCGATTCCTGTTCGAGCGCAAGGACAGCCTGCAGGTGATCTGGAACACGCTCCTCATCGCGGGGCTGAAGATCATCTTCAATCTGCTCGTGCCGTTCACCTTCGCGATCTTTCTGAACGAGATCCGCATCCTGGTGTTCAAGCGAATCGTGCAGACGTTTGTTTATCTGCCGCACTTCCTGTCCTGGGTCATCCTCGGGGGGATCCTCCTCGATATCCTGTCGACGGACGGCGGCATCGTCAACCGCATGTTGGCCGCGCTTGGCCTGCCGCAGGTGTTCTTCCTCGGCAACGGCAACTGGTTTCGCGTGACGGTGATCGTCTCCGATGTGTGGAAGGAATTCGGCTTCGGCACGATCGTCTTCCTGGCGGCGCTGGCCAATATCAATCCCACGCTGTATGAGGCGGCGGAGGTGGACGGGGCGAGCCGCTTCAAGCAGACGATCTACATCACGATACCCGCGATGATCCCGATCGCGATCGTCGTGGGGACGCTGTCGCTGGGCAATATTCTGAACGCTGGCTTCGACCAGATCTTCAATCTGTACAATCCCCTCGTGTATGAGAAAGGGGACATCATCGACACCTTCGTCTATCGGGTCGGCATCCTGAGCGGCGAGTTCGGCTTCGGCACGGCGATCGGCCTGTTCAAATCGGTGGTCAGCATGATCCTGATCTGTCTGTCCTACTACATCGCCTACCGCTGGGCCAATTATCGCATCTTCTAGAGCTGCCGCCGATGTCCTGAACATTTCTGACTATGGGGGGGAACTCATGTATCACAAAACCTGGCAATACCGCGTCTTCACCGTATTTAACAACATCGGGATGGCCCTCATCGCGGTTCTGTGCGTGATCCCGCTCGTGCATGTGCTGGCCGTCTCGCTGAGCGCCAAGTCAGCGGCCGATGCCAATCTGGTCACGTTCTGGCCGATCGAATTCACTCTGGAATCCTACAAGAAGACGATGAATAATCCGCTGTTTCTCACCTCCCTGTGGAATTCGGTGCTGCGGACGGTCGTCGGCACGGCGCTCACGCTGCTGCTGGCCTTTCTGGCCGCTTATCCGCTGTCCAAGGAGAACTCGGCATTTCGCGGACGGACGATCTACGCATGGGTATTCGTCTTCACGATGATCTTTAATGGCGGTCTCGTGCCTTTCTATGTCGTCATCCAGAATCTCGGGCTGATGAACACCTTCTGGGTGCTTGTCCTGCCCGGCGCTGTCAATGTCTGGCTGACGATACTCCTGCTGAACTTCTTCCGCGGCGTGCCGAAGGAACTGGAGGAGGCGGCCCTGATCGACGGCGCCGGCCATCTGCGCACGCTGTTCGTCATCTACCTGCCGATCTCTCTGCCGGCGATTGCGACGCTTGCGGTGTTCAGCATGGTGGGCCACTGGAATTCCTGGTTCGATGGGTTGCTTTATATCCATACGCCTTCCAAATATCCGCTGGCCACCTATCTCCAGACGGTGATCGTGCAGCGGGATATCTCCTCGATGAGCATCAGCCCCGAGGATCTTCAGCTGATGTCGCAGATGACCGTCACCTCTGCGCAGATCATCATCGGCGCGTTGCCGATCCTGCTGGTGTATCCGTTCCTGCAGAAGTATTTTGTGAAGGGTTTGGTGCTTGGATCCGTGAAGGAGTGAGCCTTGACGAAGAGCGCTGGCTGCCGCATTCACCTGGCGGCCGGCGCCTTGATTTTTTTATTGGGATATAAAGGGTTCGAGGAAAAAGCGGAGAATATATAAACTTCAGGAACAGAACCCAAATAAAAGATGAAATGGAAGATAAGTGAGGAAGGAGGGGTGGGTGAGGAACCGAGCGGCGATTTTGCATGGAGAGGAGGTCAGCATTTCACTATGACAGGCACGATAATTTTGATTGCTGCCAGCTTGACTGTAGCAGTTTTTTTTGTCTCTTCCCACGGGTGGTCCGTATGGACGGTCGCCATCGCCTTCCTGATGCTGCTGCTGGGATTGCTGGCGGGCAGGCGGTATGATCATCTCGCTTACCTGGCCAAGAAGGATGATCTGACCGATTGCTATAACCGCAGGTTTATCCGCGGCATGTTGAACCGGCTGATGCGTCAGGCGCAGAACAATGATCGGCCTCTGTGCATCGCGCTGATCGATCTGGATGATTTCAAGCAAATCAACCATGACCTCGGTCAACTGTACGGTGATCATCTGCTCAGGACATTCTCCGGAACACTGATGGCCGTCTGCCCGAAGGATGCGTATGTCTCGCGGCTGGGCGACGACGAGTTTGTCGTCATCGCCCCGGATCTGGATCTGGAGGCGATGGAGGGGATCATCCAGTCCTTTCATCAGAAGCTGAAGCTGACCTATACGCTCAGCGATGTCAGATACTCCGTCGGGATCGCGCAGTACCCGGTCCACGGAGATTCGTATGAAGCCCTGATCCGGCACGCCGAGCAACAGATGTACGGGATGAAATGGACCAATGCCCAGGAAGAGAACAAGGAGAAGTATGTGCGATATATCCGGCAGAACCAGCAGCAGATTACGGAACAATGGCTGTCGATGGTCAGGAAGCATCACGAGCAGATTGCGAGCATCATCAAGTCGGAAGAATTTGCGATCCTGTTCGATTATTTGCTGGATTTCGATTCGAACGGCGCGGTCAATCGGCAGAAGCTGATGGCCAGCCTTCCTGATTATTGCCGGTTCCTGTACGATCAGGGGATCACGAGCGAAAAGATCAGCTTATTCATGACGGTCATGCGCCATCTGCTGATCGGCAACAATGACGCGGAGTTCAAGCCGTTCCCGATCCATGTGGTGAAAGAAGTGATCGGCAGACTGGATGAGCTGGAGACCGAGATCAATCGGCAGTATGCGAGGCTCGAGGTGATCAAGCGGGAGAACGACATGACGGAGCTCCATGAGGACAGGCTGTCGCTGATCGGCAAGATGGCCGCCAGCATGGCGCATGAGATCCGCAATCCGCTCACGTCGATCAAGGGCTTCCTGAAGCTGATTCGAGCCAATATCCCGGCGGACGCGAGCCCCAACATCGAGAAGTATATCAATATCATCGAGAGCGAGTTCGAGAACATTCACATGCAGATCACGGGACTGCTCAGCTTCTCGAAGAAGCAGATCATCGAGGAATCGTTCAGCTATCTGTCCGCCAATCAGCTGCTTCACTCGATGATTTCCCTGCTCAGCCCGAGGCTGATCAATGAGAATGTGGAGCTGAAGATCAATGAGCGGGAGGTATTCCATATCCATGGACAGAAGGTCGCTCTCCAGCAGGTGATCTCGAACATCCTCAACAATGGCATCGATGCCCTGTCCATGAACCAGGATCGCGAGAAGCGGATGCGCATCGATATCTGCAGCGACGAGCGGGCCTCCTACATCTCCATCAGCAACAATGGGCCGGAGATCCCGCATGAGGTGAGGGGGGTGCTGTTCAAGCCGTTTACGACGACGAAGGAGGATGGAACCGGACTGGGGCTGGCGATCTGCAAGCAGATCATGGAGAAAAACAACGGTGACATCTCCTTTGAGTCAGGTCCGGAAGAGACGACGTTCACGCTTATTTTCTATAAGGATAATGTCCGGTCCGATGCGCGTGTGCTGCCGGAACCCGACAAGTCCGTTCTGCGCTCGACTGTCTGACGCATCGGTGTATTACGTATCGCCCGGCCTGGAATCGGGCTTGCGGCCGAACCATTTTTGATACAGCTTCTCATAGGTGCCATTCTCCGACAGCTCGCGCAAGGCGTTGTTCACGCGTCCGACGAGACGATTCCCTTTCTGGAAGGCAAACGCATATTGCTCGTTCGTGAGCATGTTGCCGACGATCTTGACCTTGCCCGGCATATGCTCCTCCATATAGTGCTTCGCGTTGGCTTCGTCGAAGATCGCCACATCCGCTTCCTTGTTCAGCAGAGCCTCATACGCTTGCTCGATCGCCGGGAACGCGCGGATCTCCTTGATCCCCTTAACCCGGGAGGCATAGTCGTAAGCGCTGGAGCCGCTCTTCGTGGCCACCACCTTCCCCTTCAGGTCCGTGACGTTCCGGATCGAATCGTTCTCTTGCAGGGTTAACATGACGAGGCCGGTATCGTAATAGGGCAGTGTAAAATCGAAGTCCCGCTTGCGGTCCTCCTTGATCGTGATGCCGGCCAGGGCGACATCGATCTCCCCGCGCTTGAGCGCGCTCATCATTTCCCCTTGACTCATCGCCTTGAACTTGTACTTGATGCCTGCTTTCTCTGCGGCCGATCGCCAAAGATCGATGTCGAACCCCTTTTCTTCTTCACCTTCCACATAGGCGAATGGCTCGAAGCCCGTCTCTACACCGACGATCAGCGTCTCGTTCATCCCGCAAGCGCCGGCCACGATCCCTGCCAGCATGACCATGAGCATCAGATGCAGGATATGCTGCGCGCGTCTCGACAGCTTGATTCGCATGATCTTCCTCCTTCTCCTTTTCTTATGCCTGGCTGGATGATTCTTAATCTGTGCGGAACGGTTGATGTTCATGCATACGATCCGTGTGCTTGACATACCCTAAGGGGGTATAGTAGGATAGGGTTGTGACAAGATACCCCCTGGAGGTATACGAAAGATGGTACATGAACACGGGCCGCAAAGGAGGAGCCATCATTCGGAGGAGATGAAAGGCAACCTGCTGGTCAGGCTCAACCGCATCGAAGGCCAGATCCGCGGCATAAAGGCGATGATCGAGAAGGATACGTACTGCGATGATGTGCTGAATCAGATCGCCGCTGTGCAATCGGCCCTGAACAGCGTCAGTCGGCTGCTGCTCGAGGGACATATGCGGAGCTGCGTCGTGGAGCGGCTTATGGCCGGGGAACATGAGGTCATCGATGAACTGCTCACAACCGTCAACAAGCTGATGAAATAACCGGACCATCATGAGGCAACAATAGGCTGGCATGAAGCAGAGAGGCGTGACTCAACAGTTCAGCCGTATGACTCAACTGACCTGCTGGATGGGGAGCGGATCAGCAGCATGGTGCAACAGAGCAACTAGGTGTAAGCAGGCAACAGGGTGTAACAGACTATTTGAATCTGGAGGGAATGGAAAATGGCAACTGTAACGCTTACGGTAAACGGCATGTCCTGCAATCATTGCGTGATGTCGGTGGAGAACGCGCTGAAGGAGATCGGGGCGAAGGGGAGCGTGGATCTGGCCAGCAAACGGGTCACCGTAGAGTACGACGAGGCTTCGGTCAGTCTGGACAAGATCCGGGAAGCCATCGAGGATCAAGGCTACGACGTGGTGTCCTGAGGTTATGGACAGGGCCAAGACGCAGGTGGATCTGCAGATCACAGGGATGACTTGCGCCGCTTGCGCAGCGCGCATCGAGAAAGGCCTGCGCAGGCTGCCCGGGGTGGCCGATGCTGCCGTGAACCTGGCGCTGGAGACGGCGCGCGTCGAGCTTGACGGGTCCAGCACGTCGGTGGAGGACGTCATCCGCAAGGTGGAGCAGCTCGGATATGGAGCCGCTGTGAAGCGCGATGAAGCGGAGGGAAGCGAGCGCCGCCAGGCGGAGATCAGACGGAAGCTGGTCAGATTCCTGATCTCGGCCGTTCTGTCGCTGCCGCTGATCTGGTCGATGGCCGGGCATTTTGCCTGGACATCGTTCCTGTGGGTGCCTGATTGGCTCATGAATCCCTGGGCGCAGCTTGCCCTTGCCACGCCGGTCCAGCTGTGGATCGGCTGGCCTTTCTATGTCGGCGCCTACAAGGCGCTGCGCAGCGGCGGGGCGAATATGGATGTGCTCGTCGCGCTAGGCACAACCGCTGCTTATGCATACAGCGTCTTCCTGACCTTGCGCTGGGCCTTGCAGCCGGATGTGGGGCATCATATCCCGGATCTGTATTTCGAGACGAGCGCGATTCTGATCACGCTGATCCTGCTTGGCAAGCTGCTCGAAGCGCTGGCCAAGGGGCGCACCTCGGAGGCGATCAAGTCGCTGATGAAGCTGCAGGCGAAGACGGCGCTGGTCGTCCGCGACGGAGTCGAGCAGCTCATCCCCGTGGAGCAGGTGGCGATCGGAGATACGGTCATCATCAAGCCTGGTGAGAAGGTGCCGGTGGATGGCGTTGTGCTCGACGGACGATCATCCGTTGATGAATCGATGCTGACCGGCGAGAGCATCCCCGTGGATAAGCAGGCTGGCGATCAGGTCTATGGCGCGACGGTGAACCGGAATGGGCTGCTGCGCATCAGAGCCTCCAGGATCGGCAAGGACACGGCGCTTGCCCGGATCATCCGCATCGTGGAGGAGGCGCAGGGCTCGAAGGCGCCGATCCAGCGCGTCGCGGATCGGATCTCGGGCGTGTTCGTGCCGATCGTGGTCGGGCTGGCGGCCATTACGTTCCTGCTCTGGATCGCGGCACTCGAGCCAGGCAACTTCGCCGGCGCGCTGGAGAAGGCGATCGCCGTGCTGGTGATCGCATGCCCGTGCGCGCTTGGCCTGGCGACGCCGACTTCGATCATGGCAGGCTCCGGCCGCGCGGCGGAGTACGGCATCCTGTTCAAGGGCGGCGAGCACCTGGAGCAGACGCATCGCATCGACACGATCATCCTCGACAAGACGGGGACGATCACCTACGGCAAGCCGCAGCTGACGGATGTGTACGTCGCCGAACCGTTCGCCGAGGAGGAAGTGTTGGCGCTCGCCGGCGCAGCCGAGGCGAGTTCGGAGCATCCGCTGGCCGAGGCGATCGTGAGCGGCGCAAGGAGCCGCGGCATCGCGGTAGAGCGAGCCGGGCAGTTCGAAGCGCTCCCCGGATACGGGGTGAGGGCGATTGCGGCCGGACGGGAGGTGCTCGTCGGGACGCGGAAGCTGCTTGCCGAGCGGGGCATCGACTATGGAGACGCGGAGGCGAGATTGGAGCAGATGGAGCAACAGGGCAAGACCGCCATGCTGATCGCTGTGGACGGGCGCTGCGCGGGCGTGCTGGCCGTTGCTGACACGGTCAAGGAATCGTCGCGCGAAGCGGTGGAGAGGCTGCAGCGGCTTGGCCTCGAGGTGGTGATGATCACCGGAGACAACGAGCGTACGGCCCAGGCGATCGCACGGCAGGTCGGCATCCGGCGGGTGCTGGCGCAGGTGCTGCCCGAGGGCAAGTCAGCCGAGATTCGCCGCCTGCAGGACCAGGGCAAGCGCGTGGCGATGGTCGGTGACGGCATCAACGATGCGCCGGCGCTCGCGCAGGCCGATATCGGGATGGCCATCGGCACAGGCACGGATGTCGCGATGGAGGCGGCCGATGTGACGCTGATGCGCGGCGAGCTGACCGCGATCAGCGACGCGATCGAGATGAGCAGGCGAACGATGCGCAATATCCGGCAGAATCTGTTCTGGGCGCTGGCCTATAACTCGCTCGGCATCCCGATCGCTGCTGCCGGATATCTCGCGCCATGGCTGGCTGGCGCGGCGATGGCGCTCAGCTCCGTCTCCGTCGTGCTGAATGCGCTGCGCCTGCAGCGTCTAAGGCTGTAGCTGGCGGGTGTGACGCGCGTTCGCCATCCTCCTGGACTGAGCAACGGCTTGCCGCTTCTTGCGGCATCATGTTATGGCGCGTATCGCTCTTGACGGTTCATTCCGCCGTCAAGCCTAAGGCCCGACTCATTCGTCGCGCAGATCGACGACCTGCGCATCTCTGCTGCCGATCAGCCTGGAGGTGGAGAAGATACGGCGGATCGGCACGACGATCAGCGCGGCTGCCAGAGCCTTCAGGGTATCGCCGAAGATATATGGATAGAAACCAAGTGCCAGCGCTTCAGGCAAAGTCTTGGACAGTTTGTGGGCGAGCCAGGGGACTCCCGTCAGGTAAACGGTCAGCGAACACAACCATATGGCCAGGAACACCTTCACATATGTCCAGGGTCCGCTGCCCTTGATTCGGCTGACGAACAGGCCCGTCAGCAAGGCGCTGACCGGGAACATCCAGATGAAGCCGCCAGTTGGGCCGAGGATGAATGCCAGACCTTGCTGCCCATGCATGAGGGGCAGTCCGAGAGCTGTCAGGAATACGACAAGGAATATGCTGAGGAAACCGAAGATCGGCCCGAGAAACGCACCCGCCAGCATCGGTCCCATATTCTCCAACGTGATCGGAACTGGCGTAAAGCCCAGGTGGATATTGACGAAACTCATGACGACCATCAAAGCCGCAAACAAGGCGCTGAATACGATGCCGCGAATCAGATCGACCGGTTGGTTTATCTGTTTCATGGTATTCTCTCCTTTAGCCAGTCTTCCTATCCTGAGATTGATAGAGTAATATAATAACATGGTAAAGATACAGGAATACTATATGGCGTGTCAACACAAAAAATTAGATATCTATTCCATTCATCTGGAGGAGTTTCCATGGAACGACCGATAGCGCTGGCCTTGCATGACGTGACGGTCGCTTACGATCTGGGCGGCGAGGTGAGGCGCGTCCTGCAGCGGATCGATCTGGAGATCGCCGTTGGTGAGACGATCGCTGTACTCGGCGGCAACGGCAGCGGCAAGAGCACCCTGTTGCAGGTCATCGCCGGGCTGACCGGGCTGTCGTGCGGTTCGGTCCAAAGGCAGGAAGAAGTCTCGGTCGTTCCGATCGTCTTTCAGAACCCGGATGCCCAGATCGTAGGCGAGACGGTATACGAGGACATCTGTTTCGGCCTGGAGAATCTGGCGGTTCCCCCGGATCAGATGAAGGTTCGGGCCAGGGAAGCCCTTGCTTCGGTTGGGCTCAGCGGCTATGAGGATGTGCCGATCGTTCAGCTGTCGGGCGGGCAGAAGCAGCTCGTCTGCATCGCGTCAGCGATTGCGATGCGGACGCCGCTCATCGTCTTCGATGAGCCGACGGCCATGCTGGATCCGGACTCCAGATCGCGTGTGCTGCAGATCCTGGAGCAACTGAAGCATCAGGGCCAAACCGTTGTCTGGGCGACACAATCCCTGGATGAAGTCGGCTATGCGGATCGCGTCGTCGTTCTGCGTGGCGGAGAGCTTTCCTATGTTGGTTCGCCGACGGATTTTTTTTATGGCGCCCATCCTCCTTGCATCGAGCTTGGTTTCCGTATCCCTTATGCGATCTCGCTCATTCATGAGCTGCAGGCGCGAGGACTGCTGACGGACATCAGACCGGTGCGTGTGGATGAGTGCCTGGAAGCGGTGAGACGCTTATGTCCCTGATATTGCGCGATGTGGCTGTGGCGGATCGGCAAGGCAGGCTCATCCTGCAGGATGTCCATGCCACGATCCCGGACGCATCGGTCACCTTGATCATTGGCCGCAATGGAGCCGGCAAATCAACCTTGCTGGACGCGATGTCGGGACTGGTCCCACTGTGCAGGGGAGCCATCCACTATGATGATCTGTCTCTCTGGCAGGAGGACAGGCTGAACAAGGATGTGATTCGCAGCATCGGCAATGTATTTCAGCATCCGGAGCAGCAGCTGTTCGCCGCTACTGTCGAGCGCGAGGTGGCGTATTCGCTCCGCTATCTGGGATTGCCGAAGGATGAAGTGGAGAGACGCGCGGTGACTTCGCTTGAGCGCATGCGGCTTCCGGAGAGGCTTCGCCAGGAGACGCCGCATCTGCTTAGCGGAGGACAGAAGCGTCGGGTCGCTCTGGCTTCGACGATCGCCATCCAGCCTGGATGGCTGCTGTTGGATGAGCCGACAGCCGGGCTCGATGCGGACGGGATTGCCGCACTGCTGGAGTTGATCGAGCAGGCGCGGAGCCTGGGGTGCAGTATCGTCATCGCAACGCACGATCTGGAGACGCTGCTTCCGCACGCTGACCATATCGTCGTCTTGCATGCTGGCAGGGTGGCCGCACAGATCAGGCGCGAAGAGATGCCTCATCTGGCGGATATCCTTGAGCAGGCGGGTCTGGCTGTGCCGGCGTCGCTCCTGCTGGCGGATATGGTGCGTCGCTCAGGAGTGCGGCTGGACAACTCCTGTCCGAGTCCGCGAGAGCTTGCCGACGCCATCGTCCGTGCATATGACATGCAGACGAGGCGTGACCCAACGCCGGAATTCCGCGCCCGGCAGTCTTCGTCAGGCGAAGCGCCAGCCCGGCCAGGACCGGAATGGCCGTCACCGGCCATTCAGCCAGACAGGGTTACGGGGGAAGCGTCGCCAACGCCCCCCTTCCTGGTTCGGCTCGACCCGAGAGCCAAGTGGTTGTTTTACATGCTGCTGTCCGTCGGCATCCTGATTCAGAAGCACTGGCCAGGGCTTGCGGCTGGGCTGATGGTGGCGGGCATGCTGGTCTGGTATGCGCGCGTGCCCTGGAGGCCCATGGTCAAGCTGTCGATTCCGTTGCTGGTGTTGCTGGTGGCCTCCGTGCTTGTTTCAGCGCTTTTTGGGTCGGGAAGCGGTTTTCGTATGCAACTGTCTTCTTCCTGGCGTACGGGATTTGAGCTGCTCAAGATCTGGATCGTGTCGATGCTGGGCCTGGCTCTTGCCATGACCACCAGCCAGCTGATGATGAAGCAGGCGATCGAGCGGAGTCTCGGATTCCTGCAACGTCTGCGCCTGCCGGTGGGCGCGATTGCGCTTGGCGCGTCGCTTGTATTGAGGTTTATCCCCGTGTTGGCCCAGGAGTATCGCCGCTTCAGCAAGATTGTCAAAGCGCGAAGCAAGGATCGTTTACACAGGGAAGGCATCGGGCTCAAACAGCTGCCCCCGATGCTGATTCCGCTCATTCTGTCGTTGTTTCAGCTAGCCTCGGATCTGACGATCGCGATGCAGGCGCGCGGCTTGCGAAGCTTTCGCGCAGCTCGAACCTCCTGTTACCAGCTCAGGATGACGAGTGCCGATTGGGCGGTGGTCGCTGTCGGATTTTTGCTCTTCGCCTTGTTCCTGTGGGCGGATGTGGTTCTGTTTTGACAATGGATGTCGGTTCGGACATACTAGGAGTAGAATGTGGCAGGGGAGAATGATAAATGATGAAACTGTCTGAGAATCAGAAGCTGGTCTTTATCGGGGATTCGATCACGGATACCGGACGTGCGAGGCCAATCGGCGAGAAGCCGTTCGGCGGGCTGGGCAATGGATACGTCAGCCTGGTTGATGCTCTGCTGAGCGCGGTCTATCCTCAGCTTCGTATCCGTGTGGTGAATGTGGGCATCAGCGGCAATCGCGTACGGGATCTGGCGGAGAGATGGCAGTCGGATGTGCTGGACCAGAAGCCGGACTGGCTGTCCATCATGATCGGCACCAATGATGTGTGGCGGCAATTTGACAGCCCTGCGATCACGGAATCGCACGTCTATGAACAGGAGTACGCGGAGACTTACAACAGGCTGCTCGAACAGACGAGGCCGCAGCTGCAAGGGCTGGTGCTCATGACGCCGTTCTATCTGAGCCTGGATATGAACGACCCGATGCGCAAGCGCATGGATGAGTACGGTCGGATCGTCCGGGAGCTCGCAGCCAAGCATGACGCGATATTCGTGGATACCCAGGCAGCTTACGACCAGTTGATGCATCATGTTCATTCGTATGAATTGTCCGGTGACCGCATCCATCCGAATACTGCCGGGCATATGGTGCTGGCCAAAGCGTTCCTTGATGCGGTCGGTTTCTCGTGGGACGGGCGATAATCTCGTCCAGGCAGTCAAGCACGATTCATCATAAACCAGTCAAGAATGGAGAGATCATGGATGGAGAAGATTACAAGCGTTGAACAGTACAGGCAGATTATCCAGTCCGAGCAGCCGACGGTGATCAAGTATTATGCGACCTGGTGCCCGGATTGCAAAAATCTGGACCGATTCATCGATGATATTATTGCTGAGCACCGGGACAAGCAATGGTACTCGATAGACGCGGAAGAGCTGCAGTCGGTCGCGGAAGAGAATGATGTGCGCGGCATTCCGAGTTTGCTGGTGTACAGGAATGGCGAGAAAATCGCGCATCTGCACAGCAAGTACGCCAAGACCCCGGAGCAGGTTCGGGAGTATCTGGCTTCAATCGGTCAATAATTGGGTGGAGGATCAAGCGCGGACTGCCCTGACATGGGCTTCGGTCCGCGCTTTCTTTATTTATGAATGGAGTAGGTGCATGATCCCCGTGTTTCAGGAACACCTCTGGTGGTCGATCCCCCCGCCCTCGCCTCCCTCCGGTGATTATCCCCATGAATCAGGTTAACGTTTCAGTGGTATTCGGCACAAGGATGATCTGCCCCTCTGATGATTATCCCATTGTCTCAGGAAGAGCTGATTCTCACGATAACGTTGCGTTCCTTCATCATATGGCCGCTCTCCATTCGAACAGACCGTTTCCTGTGTGCGAAGAGCCTGATCCTCTTTTTTTGGAACGTCTGTTTCTTTCGGAATACCCCCATCAACATCTGGATCTTTTTCATATTTTTATTGATACAAGAACATATGTTTGGTATAATTTAGTCAGAACATACGTTCGTACATGAGGTGATTGGATGATGGCTGAGTTCATGGATTTCGACGAATTTACCGCGCGTTTTTCTACAGAGGAAGCTTGTGAGGAGGCGTTGTTCGCAGTTCGTTGGCCGAATGGGTTCCGTTGTCCAAGATGCAACTGCAGTCGGGCGTATCCGATCCGTTCGCGCAAGTTGTACCAGTGCGCCGACTGCCATTACCAGGCTTCCCTGATTGCCGGAACGGTGTTTGAACATTCTAGAACGCCTCTTTCCAAATGGTTCATTGCGATCTACATGATGTCACGTGCAACCGGCATTAGCGCAGTCGCTCTGCAGAAAATATTGAAAGTAACGTACAAGACAGCCTGGACGATGCTGATGAAGCTGCGCTGTGCGATGGGACGCAAGGAGGATGCCGATATCTTGCGGGGCATGGTGAAGTTGAATCCCGTAGTGTACGGAGCGAAGATCAAATCAGCCCTGAACTATTGTGACCCGGGAGAGCATCCCGTCATGCTTTGCGCAGAAACGTCCGAAGAGGGGGTTCCTGAGAAGATCAAGATCAAATGTGTACCTGATGATTATTTGGATCGTTATCGTTATGTATTGCGCAATCAGGCATACCGATATTTCCAATCGCGATATGTGGAGCCGGAGACCAGCGTGGAGGTATTCTCCATGTCCAGGCGGCGGTATTTTATGGAGTTATCTGTCATCGTCAAGCAGGCGGAGAGATGGGTTTATTCAACGTTTATCGCGATAGGTCGCAAGCATCTGCAGAAGTATCTGGACGAGTATTGCTTCCGATTCAATACGGAGGTTGAGTACAGGACGATCATGTGCCAAAAGTACAATTTTATGCGAAGCTATCGTTCAAGGTTTGCTTCTGATCGAGCCTTTGCATGGTGGTCGAGTCACGCGACTCCCTGGCCAGCTGATGTGGCAAGCTTCAGGCTTTTCGAGTCGATCTTGACGGTTGCAGTTTCCGTGCCAGCGATGACCTACAGAACGATCGTTCAGAATCCTCGAGAAGTCGGGCTAACACTGCACAGGTTCCCGGCCGCATGAAGATTTGCGTGCACCGGGATCCTGCTCGAGGTCTCACCGCTGTTCCAAGGGGGAGCGGCATGTTTGGTAGTTGAATCCAAAAGGCCTCAAGTGACAGTCTCGATTCATCCGTTTCCATCATCATAGAGAACGGACTAGTCAAGTTTGGACAAAACCTGAATGAACGGGATAGCAAATCGAAGCATACGTGAGGAGATAATGCCACGGTACATACCTGAAGTGTTGGATTAATGGTCGAATGTGAAGAAGGGTATATGCTTCGGTCAGTCTGAGTGATTCGGTCAGTCTGAGTGATTTGGATAAGGAGCGATGAGGGGAGCGTGACACAATACGGTTCATAACCTGAGCATTGGGGATAATGGTCTAATGGGGAAGGAAGGGGTACATGCCACGATCAACCTGAGCGAATGGGATAATGAATGGATAGGGAGAGAGTGATACACAGGACAGTCGGTAACCTGATCATCGGGGATAATGATTCGATGGAGGAGAAGTGGCTGACAAAAGGCTGTCAACCTGAGAGATTGGGATAATGAGCAGATGATGCAGAAGGGGAATGAAGGGTTAAAACCGGGTGTCCGGGATAAGTGGAGAGTACGTGCGGAGAGTGAGTGAATCGAGTATGGCAAACTACTTTTTCGGGCATGATAGAGATATAGATTGATAGGTTCATCTGCAGAACGTGGACGTGTCAGTAATGGGGGTGTGATGATGGGTGTCAGAAAATGGAGCGACATGAAATGGCTGATCGGAATTCTCTGCCTGGCTGGCGCTATTGCGAGTTCATCGGCGATCTCATATGCATCGGCCGCCAGCGAGGGATATGAGTCAAACGACAATCGTTCTGAGGGCAGTGATCCGTCTGGTCATCATTCTGACATTTATGAAGATCTGATCTGGTTGATTCACAGAATGGATGAAATAGGAAATCCGGATATGTCTCTTACCGTACTGGGATATGGACAGATCAGGCTGGGTGATGAAAGCCCTGCATCCGTTATGCGATCCTTGCTGACGGGATTCGATGGGGCGGAGTATACCACGGCAGGCGATACCGAGATTGGTTCTGTCACGCTGAGCGATCGGACGATGCTGTCGGCTACCGTACAGAAGTATTCGCACGCAGAAGCTTTGGTCGCGATCAAACTCGTTTCTTCACAGCTCGAGAGATTGACCGACTATCAAAAATGGTTTGCCAGGATGACAGAATCGGGGACCGGCCTGTCATGGAGGTTGAATGTGCAGTCGACGTTTAAGGGACAAGGCAGTGAGGGGTTCAGTCCGGAACAGGGATGGAGAGCCTACAGTTCGGGAGAGGAGACGGATGGGACTGGTTCAGATCAAGATCGGGGAGCGTCGGGCTTGAAGCAGAGCGGAGAGGGTTTTCGTCCGGAGCGGGTCTGGGAGGCGTTGGAGGCACATGGAGCGGTCATCGTCCATGATGGGGAATATCGTGACGCCGGCTCGGTCAGCAGGACTTTCCATGTGCCATATCTTTCGAGTGCAACAAGAGTTCGCGACCAGCTCGTCAACCTCCAGGCCGCCGTCCATCAATCGACGATGGACGGTTCCTATCGGGTGACCCTGGGGACGCCGCTGATCACAGTGGAGTATTGATGTGACATCGGTGCCTGTTGATGGACCCTCATACGCGAGTCGACCAGAACCTTGAGATAAGGGCGGACGGATGCGGCGGAGGAAGTGTGGAGAGAGTGCCAATCGTCAGAATTGGTGATCGACCTCATCTGGCGTCATTGATATAATGACCATATAGATTGGGCAGAGCAGAGGTGAGCAGGTTGTCCAGTTTGCAAGGCAAGCATATCGCGGTCACCGGCGCCAGAAAGGGAGATGAGATCAGCAAGCTGATCGAAAATCTCGGCGGCATTCCATACATAAGACCGACACAGGGCACCGTGATCCTGGATGAATCTCAGGTAGGGCCGGATATCGAGCGATTGCTGGAGGAAGGAACGGATTGGCTGATCCTCACGACCGGGATCGGCACACAAACCTTGTTGGATATGGCAGAACGCCTTGGTCATCGCGAGCGATTGATCGACTTGATGCGTAAGACCAGGATTGCAGCGAGGGGCTACAAGACGAGAAATGTCCTGAGAAGCATCGGTCTGACCCCAAGCATCTCGGATGAAGACGGGACGGTGCGCGGCCTGATCGAGAAATTTGAGTCTGCGAATCTCTCGCTTCGAGGTGATCGCGTTGCGCTGCAGTTATATGGGGAACGATCGCCCAGGTTTGAAAAATGGTTGAAGGAACAAGGCGCCGATTATTTCGAGATTATGCCCTATCTGCATGTGGCTCCGCCTGAACATGAGATGAAGGCCTTCATCGAGGAAATGCTGGCAGGGAAATATGATGCGGTCGCGTTTACCAGCGCCTTGCAGGTGCATTACCTGTTTGAAGCGGCGAGAAGGCGTGGCGCAGATCAGGGCCTGGTCGATCTGTTCGCAGACCGGACGTTGGCAGTGGCGGTTGGCATCGTGACGGCTGAAGCCCTGGAGGAAAACGGCGTGAAGCGGATCGTCCATCCGAGCAATCAGCGCATGGGCGGCATGATCGTCGAGATGGGCAATTATTTCGCAGCACAAGGTCAGGTTTAAAGCTAAGACAGAAGAGAATCAAGGCACGCATGAACCGTGCAACGTCCAGCTCAAGGAGGGATATTCCTGATGGCAGGACGAAAGCGCAGGTCTGCGTGCCTTTTGCGTTGCCTTAAGGTGTGCCCGAACCCGTTATGCCTCTGGAGCAGCCGGCGCTGCGGCGTGCGTTGTCAGAGGCGTATGGATGCGCCAGCCGTCCGCCTGCTTGCGCAGTTCCATCTCGTAGAGCTTGAACGTGCCTTCCAGGTCGAACGGCACGCGCAACAGGTAGCGTTGGCTGGTGTCCGTCTCGCTGATCAGGCTGATGTTCACCTGATCCCACAGCAGCTTCGTTCCTTCAATGGTGGCCGAAGCACCTACGACGCCGCCGAATTCCACGATGCCGAGCATATCGGCGACTGTCAGGGCAGCGTCGGATGTATACACATGCTCCAACATCGCCAGGACGTCATCCCTGGAGCGGATCACCTCGGCCAGAGGCAGCTGTTGAGTGACTTCCGGAAGCTCCGAAGGCTCGTCAGGCGATTCGTTGTTTGATGCATTAGCCGGGTCAGCTTCGTCATCCGGATATAGGCCAAAGTGCTCCATGACCGCCAGATGCATGCGGTAGGCCTCTGTGATCAATGAACGGGCGAATGTCTCATCTGCTTGCGTCAGCAGCCGGATATCATCCGTATCCAGCGAAGCGATCATCGCCATCATCATCCGGAGCTCGTCGATATCCGCCGGCTCGGTGATGGTGATGCGCAGCAGGAGATCATCCACTGTCCTGATCATGGCCGTCACTCGTTCTTCGTTGCGATAGGCGCGATAAATGTATGTATCTGCCCATTCCTCGTATCTGGCATATTCGGTGAGTTGCCGCGCGTTCTCATCCAGCTGCTGAAGCAGGTTCCACAGATCCTCAGCAGCCAGCTGCGCATCCGCTTGCGGCGGCAGGGCCTCGATCACCGCTTCTGCTCCATTGCCCCTGGAGATCGTCATGGTGCCGGTATCGGCATGGATCGTGCTGCGATATCCCGGCGGTATGTATAGATAATATCCGATTGTCTCGTTGGTCACCGCACTGCCCTGAACCAGTAGAGAAGTGCCATCCGCTTGCCGCACCGTCACGTCCCTGGACAGCTCGGGCCCCGCCGGCACAATGGCCGCTTCCGGCTCCACCAGCTTCGTGCTCTGATCGTTGGCGAGCCAATCGGCCTGTTCCGAAGGGTTCAGCACTTCCTGTGAAAGGCCGCGCTGGTCCGCCAGCGTTCCTCCATCCGCACTGTTGCTGCATCCGCCGAGCAGCAGCATGGTGCAGCAAGCTGCTACAGCCCATCTGCGCATCGTTTCGTGTCAACTCCCTGCTATTTGGTGTATGGCAGACATCACTTTTTTTAACGTTACTAAATTACAGGAAGTTGCGCCATGTTGCAAGTTCGACACAAATTTAATGTTGCTTTAAGGTAATATTTAGCTGTTTTTAATTATCGGGACTTATACTCTCTATGTAAATCACTATGTCTTGTTGGAGGGGTAGAACAGATGAAAGCAACGCTAAAGAAAGGATTGGTCATGTGGTTGACGGCATTGCTGCTCATGCTGACGCTCGGCGTCATGCCTGCGTATGCTGCGGGCGAGCTGGATCTGTACACCAAGCATGCCAGCATCGCTGTCACCCCAGGCGAGAAAATCAGCTATTCGCTAGAAGTGATCAACAACACTTCTTCGATTCAAACGGGCAGACTCAGCGTATCCGGCTTGCCAAGCGACTGGACCTACTCCCTGCAGTCTTCCTCATACAGCATCGACCGGATCTCCGTCAAGCCGGAGAGCACGGAAACCATCACGCTGCGGGTGGAGGTACCGTATCTCGTCGACAAGGGAACCTACTCGTTTAACGTCAATGTCGACGGCATCAGCAAGCTGCCGCTGACGATCACCGTTACGGAGCAAGGCATCTACAGCACGGAACTGACGGTCGATCAGCCGAACCTGCAGGGCCACGCGAAATCGAACTTCAACTTCTCGGCCAAGCTTGAGAACCAGTCGGCCGATACGCAGAACTACGCGCTTCAGTATACGGCGGAACCGGGCTGGAGGGTCGAGTTCAAGGTCAGCGGGGACAGCGTAACCGCCGTACAGGTCGATCCGTTCGCTTCCCAGACGATCTCGATCAACGTCACGCCTCCTGACCAGGTGGAAGCCGGCACCTACAAGATCCCGATCCGCGCTGTCAATAACGACACCAGCGTGGAGACGGAGCTGGAGGTCGTCATCACCGGCTCCTACGCGCTGAAGCTCAGCACGCCAAGCGGTGTGCTCAGCGCCGACATCACGGCTGGCGGGGAAAAGAAACTCGATCTGACGGTGCAAAATACAGGTACCATCGAGCTCAAGAACATCAACCTGAGCTCGGTCAGCCCGACCAACTGGGAGGTAACCTTCGAGCCGGCCGTCATCGAAAGTTTGCCGGCAGGGGAAACGGTTAACGTGCAAGCGATCGTCAAGGCCGACAAGGCATCGATCGCAGGCGACTATGTGGCCAGCATCACCGCTCGCACAAGCGAGACCTCGGACAGCGCCGTGTTCCGCATCACCGTTGAAACGTCCATGCTGTGGGGCTTGATCGGAGTCCTGATCATCCTGGTGGTTATCGGAGGCATCTATTATTTGATCCGCAAGTACGGGAGGAGATAAGAGATGGTCGGCACGATGGAGGATCCCGTCATCACGTTAAGCGGACTCACGAAACGGTATGGCGAACTGGTCGCGGTCGACCACCTCAGCCTCACGATCAACCGCGGTGAGATATTCGGATTGCTCGGGCCGAACGGAGCAGGGAAATCCACGACGATCCTGATGATGCTCGGATTATCGGAACCGAGCGAAGGAACGGCCAATGTATGCGGGGTGAATCCGACCCGCGAGCCGATCCTCGTCAAGCGCAAGGTAGGGTATCTGGCTGACGATGTGGGCTTCTATGAAGACATGAATGCGGTGGAGAACCTGATGTTCACCGCCCGCCTCAATCTTATCCCCGATGATGAGGCGCGCAAGGAAGCGGATCGGCTGCTCGAGCAGGTGGGCCTGAGCGAAGCCAAGCACAAGAAGGTCGGGACCTATTCGCGCGGGATGCGCCAGAGGCTCGGACTGGCCGATGTGCTGATCAAGCGGCCGGAAGTGATCATTCTCGACGAGCCGACGCTTGGCCTTGACCCCGAGGGCGTCAAGGAGCTCATGCAGCTGATTCGTCGCCTGAGCAGGCAGGAGGGGATGACGGTGCTGTTGTCCTCGCACCAGTTGCATCAGGTACAGGAAGTTTGTGACCGGGTCGGGCTGTTCGTCAAGGGCAAGCTGCTCGCGCAAGGCGATGTCGGTTCGCTGGCCAAGCAGCTGTTCCCCGATGAGAAGGTCGAGATTCGCTTCCGCCTGTCGGGCTCGACGGATGAGCTGATGAACCAGATACGCGGGCTGGAGCAGACGATCGATCTGGAGTTTGACGCCAAAACAGATGAGTGGGTCATGCACTCGCACACCGACATCACGCATCTGGTCGCGGAGCTGGCGGTGAAGAACGGAGCCAGATTGCTGTCGCTGAAGCAGCATGATTATGGCCTGGACGAGATTTATCTGCGGTATTTCGAGGGAGGTGCGGCGTAATGAACAAGCGTACGTTCTGGGTGATCGTGCGCAAGGAAGTGGCCGATTACCTGCACAGCTGGCGCTTCTTCATCCTGGTCGGGATCATCATGCTGACATGCCTTGGCTCGCTGTATACCGCGCTGTCCGCCATCTCCAGCTCGGCCGCAGCGGCTGATGCGCGGATCGAGTTCCTGTTCCTGCGCCTGTTCACCGTCTCGAACGGCACTGTGCCCTCGTTCCTGTCGTTCATCACCTTCCTCGGCCCGCTGCTCGGCATAGGTCTGGGCTTCGACGCGATCAACTCCGAGCGCAACAAGGGGACGCTCAGCCGCATCCTGG
The DNA here is from genome assembly GCA_937957685.1 of uncultured Paenibacillaceae bacterium. Taxonomy (GTDB): domain Bacteria; phylum Bacillota; class Bacilli; order Paenibacillales; family DA-C8; genus Insulibacter. The sequence continues at coordinate 33,972 of CALGAO010000037.1, read as the reverse complement.
CTCAGCCTGTTCCGCGCGACTATGTGATCAACGCGAAGTTCGTGGCCGCGCTGGCCGTCATCGGCACGCTGTTCCTGGCGCTGGGATTGCTGGTCATGGGCCTGGGGATCATCGTCACCGGCATCGAACTGTCATTCGAGGAATTCCTGCGGATCATCAGCTACCTGCTCATGAGTCTCGTCTATGTCGCGTTCTGGCTCAATCTGGCGATCCTGTTCTCGGTGCTGTTCAAGCAGCCTGCGACGGCTGCACTGGCAGGCATCGCGGTATGGCTGTTCTTCAGCGTCTTCTACAACATGATCGTGGAGCTGCTCGGCAATGCGCTGGCGCCGAGTGAGGTGACGCTGGAATCCTTGCTCAACTACGAGAGCATCATGATGTTCCTGATGCGCCTGTCACCGTCCTACCTGTTCGGTGAAGTCACGACGACGCTATTGTATCCGACGGTGAATACGCTCGGATCGTCGATACTGGCCAGCCAGAATGAGATGTTCATGATCCCGGATACGCCGCTGAGCTTCCTGCAGAGCCTGCTGGTCAGCTGGCCGCAACTGACGGCGATGATCGCGGCAACTCTGATCTGCTTCGCCATCTCCTATTACATCTTCATGCGGCAGGAGATCCGGTCCAGATCGTAAGCATGTTTGAACCCATCAAAAAGGGGTATGACCGGTCGCAAGAGCGACCGGTCATACCCCTTCGCTTGTTCAGGTCAGATCCGGCATATCTGCTTCGGACAAAGCTCGCAATGGCAGATGTCCTTCAGGTAATCGATATCCTGAATCACCAGATAACCGCCGACGATATCGACGGCGCCTTCCTTCTTCAGGCTGCTCAGCATCCTGCTGACGCTCTCCCGGGCTGCGCCGATATAGTCCGCCAGATCGGTGTTGGTCAGCCGATGTCTGATCACGATGCCGTCCGGTGTCTCTTCTCCGTATGTGTTCGCCAGGCGGATCAGGGTCGAGCACAGCGCTCCCTGTTTGCCATACATGATCAGATCGCGGAACTTGGTCTGGGTCAGGCGGGAGACGAGTCCCATCCATTTCATCATGTCGATCGCCAGATCGCTGTATTGCCAGAGCAGCAGCTCCAGATCGGGCTTGTGAATGACTCCGACGACGCTGTCCTCATCGGCGATTCCGTTAAAGGCCTGAACGGAATCCTGATACGGATCCAGCTGCCCCACGATGTCCCCTTCCTGAAAGACATACAGAACGAATACCTTGCCGTCATTGGAGGTCTTGGTGACTTTGATCCGGCCTTTCTTGATGTAGTAAAGTTTGTCAGCCGGGTCGTTCTCCCAGAACAGTGGGGAGTCCTTGCTCACTTTATGGTCTATCATGATCTCTTGCAGACGTTGCATGTTGATTGGTGAGATGCAGAAATGTGCGCCAGTTTCACTGGTCTTCGTTAAGGTGTTCATAAAATTCCCTCCTGTCGAGGTTTGATGATTCAAGTATAACACAACGCATCACGGGCTCTGTGTGACATTTATCACACATATGTGAAAAAAATCACATTAGGTCATGGAATTGTAACATCTTCTGGGAGCGGTGTGAGTTCAATCACAGTAGCGACGAGACAGTTATTCCTAGAATAAAGCAGTGACAGTTATCACAAAGGAGGGTATCTCATGGATGCACGGCGCGATCAGATGGAGTCCAAAAGGAGAGAGAACGGGAACAACCAGCAGGAACATGGTCAGGACGAACCGTTGAAGGGGACGTTCGCATCGGTGCTTATGCTTGGAGCGTTCATCGCAGTGTCCTGGATCGGGGTATTTTTGTTGTTCCTGAATCGATCGTAGAAATGGCTTGGTCTATTAAATAAGTAAAGGCAGGGATAAGGAAATGCATATTCACCGTCTGGAGAAACTCTGGATCATCATCGGCACCGCCATGCTGGTCGTTTTCCTGGTTGCGATCGGCATCGGCGCATACGCCATGGGCAACCATCCGCCAGGTCATACATCCTCGATCAAGCTGGATCCCGAGAAAGTTTATGAGACGCCGCCTTTTGACAACCCGGGTCTCGAAAAGATCGGCGAGAACGAGTACAACGCCTACATCGTGGCATACATCTATGGATATAATCCTGGCAATATCGAGATTCCGGTTGGCGCCACGGTTCACTTCTATGTCACCAGCGCCGATGTGGTGCACGGCTTCAACATCCCGGGCACGATCGTGAACATGATGGCCATACCGGGGGAAGTGAACGAAATGACGTACACCTTTGACGAGCCTGCAGAATATCTGCTGCTCTGTAATGAATACTGCGGCATCGGCCATGAGTACATGGCGACGACCATAACGGTGAAAGGGTGATCCAGGTGCATAAAACGACTGATTCGAAGCTGTCGCTATCCCATATATTGGTCGCCTATGCCGCGCTCACCATCGGCGGCATCTGCGGGATGCTACAGGGTCTGGTTCGCGGCGGGGTTATCGAGCTGCCGTACGGAATAGGTTACTACCAGGTGTTAACGGCGCATGGCGTACTGATGGCGCTTGTCTTTACGACATTTTTCATCATAGGCTTCCTGTATGCCGGCATGGTCCGGACGACCGGGCCGCTCCTGCCCACGGTGAACAAGATCGCCTGGGTAGGTTTCCTGATGATGACGGTCGGCACCGTGCTGGGTGTCATCATGGTGTTGCTCAACAAGGCAACCGTTCTCTACACTTTCTACGCGCCGATGAAGGCTTCGCCATGGTTCTATGTGGCGTTGGTGCTGATCGTCGTCGGCAGCTGGTGCGCGCTCGTGGCGATCGTATCGCAATTCCGTTACTGGAAGAGAACGCACAAAGGCAAGATATCGCCGCTCTTCGCCTTTATGGCGGCATCGACGATGATCCTGTGGTTCATCGCCACGCTTGGGGTGGCGGCAACCGTGCTGCTGCAGTTCATCCCATGGTCCTTCGGATGGGTGGATACGATCAACGTCATGATCAGCCGGACCCTGTTCTGGTATTTCGGCCATCCGCTCGTCTACTTCTGGCTGCTGCCAACCTACGTGGTATGGTATGTCATCCTGCCGAAAATGATCGGCGGCAAGATCTTCAGTGACTCGATGGCCCGACTGGCCTTTATCCTGTTCCTGATCTTCTCGGTGCCGGTCGGTTTGCACCATCAGCTGATGGAGCCTGGCATCTCGCCGACATGGAAGTACATCCAGGTGGTGCTGACCTTCCTCGTCGTGGTTCCGTCTCTCATGACGGCCTTCGCGATGTTTGCAACCTTCGAGTCGTACGGCCGGTCGAAGGGGGCGAAGGGGCTGTTCGGCTGGATTCGCATGCTGCCTTATGGTGACGTGCGGTTCCTGGCGCCGTTTGTCGGCATGCTGCTGTTCATCCCGGCTGGTGCAGGCGGCATCATCAATGCGAGCAACCAGATGAACGCGGTCGTGCACAACACCTTGTTCGTCACCGGCCACTTCCATCTGACTGTGGCCACGACCGTTGCGTTGACTTTCTTCGGCGTGACATACTGGCTGATCCCGCATCTGACAGGACGAACGTTCACCAAGAAGCTGAACCGGATGGGCATCTGGGTGACGATCATCTGGGCGATCGGCATGGTGATCATGTCGGCCGCGATGCACATCGTGGGCCTGTTCGGCGCACCGCGTCGCACGGCCTATACGACCTACAACGACCATCCGGTTGCCCTGGAATGGCTCACCTATGAACGAGTCATGGCGATCAGCGGCGTGCTGTTGTTCATCGCCATCATCCTGCTCGTCATCAGCATCGTCATGATGCTGCGGGCACCGAAGGGCGAAGAGGAGTTCCCGATCGCCGAGGTGAACGCGGCAGCTGGCCAGACTCCTGCCGTGCTCGACAAATGGTGGATCTGGATCATCATCCTCGCCGTGCTCATCGTCTTCGCTTACACGATGCCGTTCATCGATCTGATCAACTCCGGCCCTGGATCGAAGGGTTGGGTGACCTGGTAACGGTAACCTTAAGGACACCGGTCAAGCACTTGCTATAGATCAAATGGAAAGGCCATGCATTCCTCCAGGTGAGGAACGCATGGCACTTTTTATAGGTTTCGGTCAGCCGAATCGCCGGAAGAGGCCCTCTCGCGATCAACCGCGCACATCGGTGATGTCGAAGTACGGCCAGCCCGTGCCGATCCACCAGGCGCAGGCGAAGGAGCCGATCAGCACGGCGATGTACAGCGCATCGCGCCATGAATAACCAATTATATAATAGTAGGTTCTCTCCCGATTCGAGACGAAGCGCTTGGCCTCCATGGCAACGGCGATGCGCTGGGCGCGCCGGATGCTCTGGGCAAGCAGCGGGATCGCATAGAAGCGCAGCTTCCTGTAAGCTGCGCCGGGTCCGCGGCCGCTGAGCCCTCCGCGAACCCTGGCCGCCTGGCGAAGCGTCTGGAATTCCTCGAACATGATCGGGATGAGGCGGATCGCAGCCATGAAGCTGTAGGAGAATCTCGGCGGCAGCTTCAGCTGCTGCATCAGCGAATAGAACAGTCGCACCGGTCCCGTCGTCAGGGCGAACAGGAGGCCGAGCGCCGCGTAATTCAGGGCGCGGAAGCCGATGTGCAAGCCGCGGTAGAAGCTCTCTTCGGTGATATGCAACAGGCCCCATCTCACCCAGGTCGTCTCGCCCTCGCCGAAGAACATCATCGCCGTGGAGGAGGAGATGAAGATCAGCAGGAAAGGGGAGGCGTAGAGCAGGAGTCTCCTGTACGGATGCCCGGAATAGGCGAACAACAGGAACAGGTTCGCCCAGGTGAGATTGATCAGGACGTTGATGTTATGAATGAACAGGATCGCGATGAAATAGAGCAGGAAAGCGAGCAGCTTGACGGATGGATTCACCCGATGCAGCCAGGTCTCCCTGTGCTCAAAGTTCATAGGCGCACCTTCTCTCTGGGGGCATCAGTCACGGCTTCTGAACGGGTCCTGCCGATCTCGCCGGGCGGCTCGCGCCGGGCCGCATCTTCAGCGGTTATGATGTCCTGCTCCCCTGATCCGTCGGCAGCAGGTCGTCCCAGGTAATGCTCCGGATCCTCGTACTGAACGACGCGGCCGTCTCTGACCTGCCATACCTGGGTGGCGAAATGACGCACGATGTTCAGGTCATGGGTGACCATGACGATGGCGCCTCCGCCTCGCCGCCAGATCTCCAGCTTCTTCAGGATAGCGAAGGTATTCTGCGCATCCTGGCCGAAGGTCGGCTCATCGAGCAGGAGGATCGGCTGCTCCTTCACGACCGCACTGGCTACGCTCAATCTGCGCTTCTGCCCCATCGACAGCTGGTACGGGTGCTGATCCCGCTGGTCGGTCAGGGCGAACTGCTGCAGCAGATCGTCCACCTTGCGCCGGATCTCGTCCGGGGCTGATCCGCTCAGCCGCAGCGTATACGCAATCTCATCCCATACGCGGTTCGTCACGAACTGGAATTCCGGATTCTGAAAGACGAACGCCAGCAGATCGGACAGATCGCGGATCGATTCGGCGGGTTGCCCCAGGATCCGATACTCGCCCCTGGTCCGGACGAGCTGCATGAGTCCGAGCAGCAGTGTGCTCTTGCCGGCGCCGTTGCGGCCGACGATGGTGATCCAGTCGCCTGGCATGATGCGACCCGACTCGACGGTTGTGATCGCCCGCTTGCCGCGCAAGGCCTGAAACTGCTCGAGCTCAATGAGCGGTGCCGAAGCCTCGGCAGACACTGCTGCATCGGCCTTGTTGTCTCCACCGCGGCGATCCGCCGCCGCATAGTCTGCGCTGCTCACGTAGTCCTGCCACACGCCCGGATACCAGATGCCGTAACGGAGGATTTCTTCCTTATATAGCGAGAAAATCTCGTCCCGCGAACCGTCCGCGAGGATCTCTCCGGCGGCATTAAACAGGATGATGCGATCGATGAGGTCGATGATGCGGTCGATCTTGTGCTCAACGACGACCAGCGTCTTGTCCTTCGCCACCTGTCTGATCGTCTCCCATACCTCCGCCGTTCCCTCCGGATCCAGCAGGGCGGTCGGCTCATCCAGCAGCAGCACATCCGGCTGCAGGGCGATCGCGGAAGCGATCGCCAGACGCTGCTTCATGCCCTGTGACAGGGCGGAGATCGGCGTGTGCCGATCCTCCAGCTGAAGCCCCACCTGCCGCAGATATTCGTCGATCAGGGCCGGCATCTGATCATGGGGCACCCGCAGGTTCTCCAGCACAAAGCCGAGCTCCTCATCCACGTAGGGCATGCAGAACTGGGTGTCCGGGTCCTGGAACACGAACCCCCAGCTTTCCGGAATGACCAGATAATCGTATCTGACCGGAACCTCGATCGAGTTCGGGATGAGGCCGGTCAGCACCTGCAGCAGGGTGGACTTGCCGCAGCCGCTTGGACCGAGCAGCAGCACCTTCTCACCGCGCCCGATCGCCAGCGACAGATCCTTGAACTGCAGCTTCGGGGCTCCGGGAAATTTCAGACGGAGATTGGTAACTTTCAGGGCATGCATCACGGATTCTCCAATGCGTCATAATCCGCCTGGGACACCGGGCGAACCAGGTTCGTCACGCCGGTTAGCTCCAGGGCCTTGACGAGATAGTAGGCGAAGACACCGGTGATCATGATCGAGCTGATGGTGCGAGCGATGATCATGACCGTCAGGTTCCAGGCAGCGAGATCGTCGATGTAGTTGTAATAGAGATCCATAATAAAGGAAGCGATCGACGCGGCAACCCCCGCCAGGCAGACGACGCCGAGTCCGGACCTGCGGTAGCGGAACGCGGCAAACACGGCCTCGGCGAACAGGCCTTGCACGATGCCGGATACGAGCACGCTGAGCCCCCATTCCGAGCCGGTGATGAGCTCGGCGGAAGCGGCACCCATCTCGGCCAGCAGGGCGACGCCGGGCTTCCGGATGATCAGATACGCGACCGTCGAAGCGATGAAATACATGCCGTACACCAGCTGATCAGCCTGAAAGCCGAAGGGCTTCACCGCATAATAGACCGGAGACCAGAGCTTGTATACGATACCGAAGACAATGGCAATGACAATTGTCACGAGTATATCGACCAGCTTCAGCCCTTTGACTTGATGTTGAACCGTTTGAGACATCCTTCCAACACTCCTTGTGTTCTGATGTAAACACCAGGATTGCGAGCATCGGTCCTTCGCACAAAAAAACCGCACCCATGAAGGGAGCGGTATATGGAATGACCGATACGGCCGACAGGGATCGAATCCTCGACCGTACAGAGCGTTCGTATATGCCCACTTCCCTACGCTGGTACTAACCAGTTCAGGTTCCAAGGGTTTAGGACGGCGCCGTCCAATCTCAGCTTCTTCAGCTCCCCCAGTGTTTCAACTACATAGTAACATGATCTCGCCGTTTGTCAACAGTCGATTCACGCGCTGGCCAAGCCCGTAAGCTGCCCCTGGCTTGCATAAAATGGAGGGGTTTTGGCAATAAAACAAAAAGAGCCAAAGGAGATGATTGCATGATACGCTGAACCTCAATATGACCGGCATCACAATCTTTCCGAACTTTTTGTGAATCAGGGGGACGAACATTGACAAATCAGATTGGGCAAAGTTATAGTAAATAGTGGCTGGCGGCAGGTCTGCGCTTTTTTCGACATCGGACGCTGCCAAACAGTTTGTACATATTAATGTACATACTCATGTGCATCTGACTCGGAATCATTCGTAAGTGTAACATCGGAATATCTATCCAGACAGCGATGATCACCCCGGTTTCATGGGAAGAAACGTCCGGTTGTTCATTTCTGTTCGCGATAAGAACTGCCTATGTACGGGCAGTTATTTCTTCTGTTAAGAACTGGTTTACCAGTTTTTGATTCATCCAGAGCAAGTATTGGAATAATGTAGAAAGAGGTTGATGAATGGTGAAGCGGTGGATGAAGCGTCTTGTCCCGTTAATGGCCATGATGGTACTGCTACTGACTGGCTGCAATTTTGAATTGGCCGGAGCGCTCGCGCCCAAAGGACCGGTTGCGGAGCAGCAACTCGATCTGATCCTGTGGTCGCTGATCGTCATGATCTTCGTGCTTCTGGTTGTCTTCGTATTGTTCTTCACGGCGGTGTTCCGTTTCCGCAGAAGACGTGGACAAGACAATGAGATTCCAGAACAGATCGAAGGAAATCACAAGCTTGAAATAACCTGGACGATCATACCGATCTTCCTCCTGTTCATCATGGCAGTGCCGACTGTTGCGCTGACGTTCAATCTGGAAGAGGAAGCGCAAGCGGTGGAAGGCCAGCGGGTGATCAAGGTCGTCGGCAAGCAGTTCTGGTGGGAATTCACCTATCCGGAAGAGGGCATCGTGACAGCGCAAGAGGTTTATATTCCGGTAGGTGAGAAGGTTGTCTTCGAGCTTTCTTCCGCTGACGTTATTCACTCCTTCTGGGTACCTCAACTGTCCGGCAAGAAGGACGCCAACCCTGGAAGCAAGAACATCAACTACCTGTACCTGCAGGCGGATGAGCCTGGCGTCTACAAGGGGAAATGTACGGAACTCTGCGGCCAGAGCCATGCTCTGATGGACTTCAAGCTGATCGCCCTGGAGAAGGACGAATACGACGCATGGGTAGCGGATATGCTGGAGGCCCCTGTTGTAACGGCTGAGACGCAAGTCGGCGCAGATCTGTTCGAACAAAAGTGCCTGGTGTGCCACGCGATCGACCCGGGTATGGGCTCCGTTGGTCCGAACCTGAACGGATTCGCTGATCGCTTGTATATTGGCGGCTTCATCGACAACACGACGGAAAATCTGGTGAACTGGATCAAGAATCCGGTGGAGATGAAACCGGGTGTGACGATGCCTCCGTTTGAAAACGAACTGACCACTGATGAGATCAATGAGATCGTCAAATACTTGCAAAGCCTACAATAATCCACAGATAAAGGAGGTATGAATCGGTGGCTCACGCTCATGCTCAAGCACATGCACACGCTCATGCTCATGGACACAAAAAACGTTACACCGGCGTCATGGACTGGATTACAACAGTAGACCATAAAAAGATCGGCATCCTGTATCTGTTCGCAGGGTTGTTATTCTTCGCCATCGGAGGCCTGGAAGCTCTTTTCATCCGCTTGCAACTGGCATACCCGATGAATGACGTGGTCAGTGCCCAAAGGTTCAACGAATTGATCACGATGCACGGCACGACGATGTTGTTCCTGGCAGCACTGCCGATTCTGTACGGATTCTTCAACTTCATCATTCCTCTGCAGATCGGAGCTCGCGACGTTGCGTTCCCGTTCCTGAACTCGCTTGGCTTCTGGACCTTCTTCTTCGGAGGAGTCCTGCTCAATATCGGTTTCTTCACGGGAGACACGCTTCCTGATTCGGGCTGGACGGCTTATGCACCGCTGGCCACGGAATATTCAGCGGGCAGAGGTATGGATATGTATTCGATCGGGCTGCAGTTGTCCGGTATCGGCACGCTGCTTGGCGGTCTGAACTTCGTGGTCACGATCGTCAACATGCGCGCGCCCGGGATGACAATGATGCGCATGCCGCTGTTCTGCTGGACGGCGTTCATCACCTCGATCCTGATCGTGTTCGCGTTCTCGGCGCTTGCAGTCGGGTTGCTCATGATCTCGTTCGACCGTCTGTTCGGAGGCAACTTCTTCAATACGGCGGCAGGCGGCAACGAGATTCTGTGGCAGCACATCTTCTGGATCTTCGGACACCCGGAGGTTTACATCCTGGTGTTGCCGGCATTCGGTATCCTGTCTGAAGTGATTCCGACCTTCTCGCGCAAGCGGCTGTTCGGTTATACATCCATGGTGTTCGCGACCTCCATCATCGGTTTCCTCGGATTCATGGTGTGGGCGCACCACATGTTCACGGTAGGTATGGGCGCAGTCGCGAATACGATGTTCGCGGTCGCCACGATGTTGATCGCGGTGCCGACCGGTATCAAGATCTTCAACTGGATCTTCACGATGTGGAAAGGTCAAATCAGATTCACAGCTGCCAATCTGTTCGCGATCGGCTTCATTCCGTCCTTCACCATAGGCGGCGTGACCGGTGTTATGCTGGCGATGGCTGCTTCCGACTATGTCTTCCATGATACCTACTTCGTCGTAGCGCACTTCCACTACGTGATCGTAGGCGGTACGGTACACGGCATCTTCGCGGCATTGTTCTACTGGTTCCCGAAGATGTTCGGCAGAACCCTGAACGAGACGCTGGGCAAGATTACGTTCTGGCTCCTGCTCATCGGTTTCAATCTGACGTTCTTCATCCAGCACTGGCTTGGCGTCGTTGGCATGCCTCGCCGCGTTTACACCTATCTGGACGGGCAGCCTGGCTGGAATGAGATGAACCTGGTCAGCACGATCGGCGCTCTCCTGATGGGCGTTTCGGTGGTCATCCTGGTCATCAACATCGTGATCACCCTGATGAAGCCGAAGAATGCCACCAACGATCCTTGGGAAGACGGACGTACGATGGAATGGGCGATTCCTTCTCCGCCGCCTGAGTACAACTTCAAGCAAACTCCGCTGGTACGCGGTCTGGATGCATGGTGGGTGGAGAAGAGAGCTGGTAACAAGGAGATGACTCCTGCCGAGCCTGTTGGTCCGATTCATATGCCTAACGGTTCGATCCTGCCATTCATCATGTCGATCGGTTTGTTCATCGCAGGCATCGGCTTTATGTATGATACGCTCCTCATGATTGTCGGCGGACTTGGCATCCTGGTGATCTGCATGATCCTTCGCTCGCTGATCGACGATCCTGGCTATCATATTGAACCTGAAGAGATTGAAGGCAAGGGGGTTAAGGCATGAGTCACGCACATGCGGAAGGCCATACAATCGATCATCTGGAGAGAGCGACCCTCGAAGGCAAGAACAAGATTCTCGGCTTCTGGATCTTCCTCGGCGCCGAGATGGTGATCTTCGGTACGCTGTTCGCTGCCCATATCGGACTGCGCGGCGAACTGAACGGAGGCGTGTCGGGTTCGGAGATCTTCTCCTTGCCGATCGTGGCCATCATGACGGCTCTGCTGCTCACGAGTAGTATGACCAGCGTCCTGGCGATTCAGGCCATGCACCGCCACGAGCTGAAGGGTGTTGCGCTGTGGCTCGGCATCACGGTGCTGCTTGCCCTCGGATTCCTCGGACTGGAAATTTACGAGTTTGTTCATTACGTGCATGAATACCACTTCAACATCCAACAGAGCCCGTTCAGTACCACGTTCTATGTGCTCGTTGGCTGTCACGGAACGCACGTCGCCATCGGGATCGTATGGATCAGCTTGCTGATCGGCCAGCTGTTCAAGAAAGGTCTGACGGTTGTTACGGCTCCGAAGGTTTATGTAGCCAGCCTGTACTGGCACTTCATCGACGTTGTTTGGGTGTTCATCTTTACGGTCGTATACTTGATGGGGAAGGTGGGCTGATCTATGGCACATGTAGGGCAAGCGCCTGCAGGCGATCAGGTCAAGCGCAGCAAGGGACATGAAGGACCACGCAACCACCTGATTACATTTGCGATATCGATCATACTGACCATTCTGGCATTTGCGGCAGTTTCCATTCCCGGCATCAGCAAGGGCTTCGTTTACACCCTGCTTGTGCTGATGGCGATCATGCAGGTTGTCGTGCAGCTAGCTTTCTGGATGCACCTGAAGGATCGGGGGCACTTCTGGCCGACGCTGGCCATGATCTTCGGTGCGCTTTGCATCGTATATGTAGTGGCATCGGCGGTTTTCTGGATCTGGTTCGTCTGAGTGGTCATCGTGGAGGGGGCAATGTTACATTGCCTCCTTTTCGTTTATTCCCGGAACGGGATGCAAGAGCAGCGGCGTGGTGTCCGTCACAGTTTGTTCAAGGTTCAAACAATCGTCAGGATAGCCTTCGGCGGAAACGTTGACATCGCAGAATCGACTCATTTATGCTGGAGGAAGGAGGCTTGTTCTCATGTTTGGTTTGAATAATTTCAGTTTCGCCGAGCTGTGGAGTCCGGTTGTTCTGCTCCTCTATGTCGTCATCGCCGCCGCCTATGTGCTGATCACCGGGCCCTATCGCCATCTGTTCGCAGATTCGGAACCGCTCGGTTGGGGACGCAGGCTTATGTTCCTGCTGGGGCTGTTCCTTTTCTACTTCGCGCAGTCGGGACCGCTGGAGGTTCTGGCCCATATCATGTTCAGCGCGCATATGATCGCGATGACCGTATCGTACATCATCGCGCCGCCGCTGCTGATCGTCGGCATCCCCGCATGGGTATGGCGCTGGTTCCTGGGGCTGAAGTTTCTGCGTCCGTTCAGGTTCCTGTCACGTCCGGTTGTTTCGATCATCCTGTTCAACGGGCTGTTCTCGCTGTACCATATGCCGGTCATACTTGACTACGTCATGCTGAATTTCACCATTCACAGGATCCTGTACGCGGCTCTGTTCCTGACGTCGATGCTGATGTGGTGGCCGATCATGTGCCCGGTTCCGGAGCGCAACCGGATGAGCGAGCTGCAGAAGATGGCGTATATCATTGTGGCGGGTGTGCTGCTGACGCCCGCATGCGCGCTGATCATCTTCGCGCCGTCTTCGCTGTATGACACGTATTCCAACCCGGTTGTCTGGGCTACGGCGCTCACGTACTGCATCCCCGGCAATCCGGAGATGTTCCTGGAGATGTTCGAGGGACCCGGGTTTTTCACGAGTCTGACGGCTGTTGACCATCAGCAGATTGGCGGAATCTCGATGAAGCTGATTCAGGAGTTCCTGTACATCTCGATCCTGGCATGGGTGTTCAGGCAATGGTTCAAGAAGGAGAGGAAGCGCGAGGCTGAGATGGATGACGAAACGGTCATCCTGGAATGGCGCAGGCGCATGAAACAAGTATAATCGGGGGAATTCACTGATGCACACGATCCTACCCATCTTTACGACGTCCTTTATCATGACCAGCGCGATCCTGGTCGCCATCGGCTGGAACCTGATCCGTCGCGGCAAGCGTGAGACGCACAAGAAGGTGATGCTCACGGCGGCCGGATTCGCACTGGCCTTCTTCATCCTGTATATGACGAGAACCGTTGTATCCGGGAATCTGGCGTTTGGCGGACCGGATTATATGCGCATCCCATATCTGATCTTCCTCTGGACCCATATTATCCTGTCGACCACATCCGCGGTCTTCGGCATCGTGACGATCACGCTCGCGTTCCGCGAGAGGTTTAGCAAGCACCGCCGCTTCGGCCGCTGGACGGCGGTGATGTGGTTTATCACGGCGCTCACCGGATTGGCGGTTTACATCCTGCTGTATGTCCTGTATCCGGGAGATGTGGGTAGCATCTGGGATGCGGTACTGCGCTGACGAGATCTATCCGTGATGGCATGGTGGTGATCTTGAGCCTGGTTCCTCACGACTCCAGTCGGAGGGACCAGGCTTTTATGCTGTTCGTGGGGGGATGCTTCACCGCCTCGGTGGATGATCCAAATGGTTCAGGTGAAGTTGGTGGACCATCGTGGCAGTCTGAGTGAACCTGACCTGTTTCCCGCCTCTGATCATTATCCCTATGCCTCAGGAGCATGTTATGCAGCGTTTCTTTGAGTACCGTTCTGATCATCCATTTACCCAGGGGAGGGTTTATCCATGGCTGTGTACATACCTGATGAGCACAGATACGAGCGAATGAAATACAATCGGTGAGGTCGTTCGGGACTGCTGCTGCCCGCGGAGGATTCGCGGGCAGGCAAGCCGCGTCAGTCAGATCGATGACAATGTGAAAGCGCTGGACAATCTGGAGTTCTCCATCGAAGAATTGCAGAATATGGAAGCCATCCTGCAATAGCAGATTCGACAGCCGGGCAATACGGGTTGCCTGGCTTGTCATTTTTATGGAAAAACCACTTGCATTTCGCTCTGAAATGATTATACTGTGTATATAGATATATACAGTATACACACTTGTGGGTCAGGTGAAGCATTGATTGAAGACGGTGAGCGCTTTGGTCCTGGGTCATTTGAGATTATTCAGGGTTGGTTATGTGTCATCCGCGGTTTTTTATGCCGTATACGGTGTGGTGTTTGCCATCTTTTTCTACAATACCGTGTTTGACGATGATGAACTGCGGTTTCTGGCAGACCTGGTCGTGGTATCGTTCATGCAGATCCTGGGGCTGGGCTTCAACAAGTTCAATCTATCCAATCCCTTCCGTTCGGATCCTTATACGAGGTTAATGCGCGTGCTGCGGATGCTGCCCATCCCCACGGAGCATCTTGCGGCGGCCCGCATGATTCCGATCTTCCTGCTGTCTGCGGTCAATCTGTTCCTGCTGTATGTGCCGGCCTACGGCATCTATTCCAACATCCATGAGGCCATCACGTTCCCGCAGCTGCTAAGCTATCTGTTTCTTCTCTATCTGGCGTGTGTCGCATTTGCCTGCTTCTACGCTTATCTGGAGATCGGATTCGGCGGACGAGTTTATTTTGTCGTCAGTCTGATCCTGATCTCGGGCATCATCGCCGTGACTGTCGTCCTGGGCCTGAACGGGTTCCATCTCTCCGGTTGGCTTCTGCAGCGGGTGCAGGACGGCATGTCTCCGATGGTCTATGTGGCCTCGACGGCGGTTACGGCACTCATCATCTATATGCTCTGGCGCCTCTCCTCCCGCAGGCTGGCCCATCGCGACTATTACGATTACAGGGCGGTGAGTTGAGTGCGCATTCCCATCCGGGTGTCGCTTGATCATCCCGAGCCCTTGTATCATCAGATCAAGACGCAGCTTCGCGCATTGATCATGAGTGGGCAGCTGGAGCAGGGAATGCTCCTCCCGTCGATCAGGGAGCTGGCCAATGATCTGTCCTGCAGCGTGATCACCATTCGTCGCGTGTATCAGGATCTGGAGAACGAAGGCCTGCTGAAGACGAGGCAGGGCACAGGCACCTTCGTCGCCCATATCGAGCAGGACGAGAAGGAGAAGCACAAGCTGGAGGCGGTGATTCGCGCGATGGAGGAAGCGATCAAGATCGCACGGCAGCACCAGTACGATGACGAGGAGATCCAGAAGCTGTTCATCCAATGCTTGTCGAAGCGTGAAAGGGAGGATTAGCTTGACGTACGAGCACAGTATCATCCTCAGAGGAATCCGGAAGAAATCCGAGTCATTGATCATCGGCCCGATCGATCTTGAGATTCCGGCGGGCTATATCACGGCCATCGTCGGGCCCAATGGTTCGGGCAAGAGCACCCTGTTCAGGATGCTGATGAATCTGGTGAGGCCCGATGAAGGCACGCTGCAGGTGCTGGGGCGAAGCTATCCTGAAGACGACGTGGAGCTGAAGGCCAGGATCGGCTATATGCTCGACAGCTCGGATGTCATCGACGATACGATGCGGGCGAGACAGATGAAGAACTTCATGCGGCAGTTCTATGCCAACTGGGATGACAGCGAGTATGATCGGCTGATCAGGCGGTTCAGGATCGATGATCGCATGAGGCTGCGCAAGATGTCCAAGGGGACGCAGCAGAAATTTGCGCTGGTCCAGGTGCTGGCGCGTCGCCCAGAGTTGCTCCTGCTCGACGAGCCGAGCCTGGGACTCGACCCGCTCGCCTGGCGGGATATGATCGATGAGATCACCCATTACATGGAGCAGCCGGGGCATACGGCGGTGATCGCGACGCATATCATCGAAGAGGTGAGACGCCTGGCGGACTACATCGTATTTATGTATGAAGGCCAGGTGCTGGGCATGTACGAGAAGGACAGTCTGCTGGAGGATTGGCGCGAGCTGTGGATCGAGGGCAGCGGAACTTCACTCGCGGAGGTTGATGGGGTCTGCTTCGTGGATCCGGGTCAACCCAATCGCCTGATCGCAGATGATTACGCGAAGGCGGCCAAGGAGCTCAAGCGTCTGGGCATGGGCATCTATCAGACGCAACCGATACCGCTTGATGAGATCATGCAATATATGATCCAGAGGCACGATAATCAATATGTCAGATCACATGAGGTAAGGGAGAGGTAAGACATGTATCCATTGCAGGTGGAAAGAGTGACGAAGCAATACGGCGAGAAAATCGCGGTGAACAGCATCAACTTCAATGTCGGCGCTGGCGAGATCTTCGGATTGCTCGGGGCCAACGGCGCGGGCAAGACAACGACGATGCGCATGGTGCTGGGCCTGATCTATCCGGATCAGGGACAGATCCTGTGGAAGGGGCAGGGCTACCGCGAGGAGCTGCGCAGCATCATGGGGTATCTGCCTGAGGAGCGCGGCTTGTATCCCAAGATCAAGGTGAGCGACCAGATCGTCTACCTGGCCGAACTCAGGGGCATGAACCGCCGGGAAGCGGACAAGAGCCTGAAGGAATGGCTGGAGAGATTCAATGTGTCGGATTATTACAACAAGCGCGTCGAGGAGCTGTCCAAGGGGAACCAGCAGAAGATCCAGTTCATCGCTGCGGTCATCCATCGTCCGGAGATCCTCATCCTCGACGAAGCGTTCAGCGGTCTCGATCCGGTCAATGTCGAGCTGCTGAAGTCAACGGTCATGGAGCTGCGCAAGCAGGGCACCTCGATCCTTTTCTCCAGCCACCGCATGGAGCATGTGGAGGAGCTGTGCGAGAACATCATCATCCTGGATCGATCGAATACGAAGCTGCAAGGCAGGCTGAAGGAGATCAAGAAGCAGTTTCCGAAGGAAAGGGTCATCCTGGAGACGGAGCATCCGGTTGATGGACTGGAGCGCATCAGCGGCGTGAAAGGGGTGCGGCAGACAGCTTCCGGCTACGACATTCACATCTCGGATATGCGGGCCGCCAGCGAGATTCTGAGCCTGGCTTCCGCGCAAACCGTCGTCTATCGCTTCCAGGTGGTCGAGCCGTCGCTTAATGATATCTTTATTAAAACTGTAGGTGAAAATCGTGAATAAACTCGGTTCCGTCATTCGTTTCACGTTTCGCAGTCAGACTCGCACCAAAAGCTACAAGATCGGAACGGTATTCTTCATCATTCTGATCACGATCGGCATTCACGTGCCGCTCATCCTGCAGGCGTTTAATCCGGGAGGGGAGGACAAGGTGGCCGTGCTGCCTTCCGCTACGGCGATCCCCGCTGCCCTGCAGGCGTTCTACGAGCAGCAGGAGGACTCGAGCATGACGATCATCCTGCTCGAGGATCAGGGCAGTCAGGAGGCCAATGAGCAATTGGCGAAGCAGATGCTGTTCGACGGCAAGATCGACGGCTATCTGATCATCCGGGAAGACGATGCGGGGCTGTCATCCTCCGCGGAGCTGAAGGCGAAGGACATCGATTCCGGCGTGCTGCAGGATCTTCAGATGGCGCTTCAGCTGATCCGGACCAGCCTGGTCGCGGAGCGGCTGGAGCTGACCGGAGACGATCTCCTGGAACTCAATCGCTCCTTCTCCATCGAACCGACGATCGTCACGGAGGGAGATGAAGGCAAGTCCGAAGAGGAGATCGCCGTGACGTTCGTGTTCGTGATCATCATGCTGACGCTGCTGTTCATGTCCATCTTCGGAGGCGGCACGATGGTGGCGACGGAGGTCAGCTCGGAGAAGAGCTCGCGCGTCATGGAGATCCTGATCACGAGCGTCAAGCCGCTGACGCAGATGTTCGGCAAGCTGATCGGCATCTTCCTCGTCGGGCTCGTGCAGATGCTCATCTATATCGCAACGGCGGCCGTCAACCTGATGCTGCCGCACAACCGGGATGCCTTTGCCTACTTCAATCTCGATCTGAGCGGGATCTCGGCATCGCTCGTCATCTACTTCATCCTGTTCTATCTGCTCGGATATTTCTCCTACGCGGTCATGTTCGCTGCGGCCGGTTCGCTCGTCAGCCGCAATGAGGATGTCGGACAGGTGATCTCGCCGTTTACGGTCATCTCGCTGGCCGTCTTCTATGTGGCGATCTTCTCCATATCCAATACGGGCGCCGCGTATGTGGAGATCCTGTCCTTCGTTCCGCTGTTCTCGCCGATCCTGATGTTTATGCGCATCGGCGTCAGCAATCCGGCGATCTGGGAGGTCGGTCTGGCCATCGTGATCAATGCGGCGTTCATCCTGCTGGTCGGATGGTTCGCAGCCAAGATCTATCGCGCGGGAGTTCTGATGTACGGCAAGAAGCCGGCGCTGAAGGAAGTATGGAAAGCGATGCGTTATCGCTAATCTGGAAGGGAACGGGTGAGAGTCATGAAAGCCTTGTGGTCGATTATACGGTTTACCTTTGTG
Source organism: uncultured Paenibacillaceae bacterium (assembly GCA_937957685.1). Taxonomy (GTDB): domain Bacteria; phylum Bacillota; class Bacilli; order Paenibacillales; family DA-C8; genus Insulibacter. Next base: position 15,760 of record CALGAO010000037.1, on the reverse strand, counting down.
ACACGCATGCGGTCGAAGACGTTTATCGCCGTCAGCATCATCTTCGCACTGGCCATCACCGTCTTGTTCGCCATACCTGCGGTCGTCAGCATGCTGGATAACGGGGAAGACCATGATGCGAAGACGCTTGGCGTGGTGGATGCCACGCCGGCGATCCTGGAGGGCTTGAGCCGGTATTATGGCAGCCAGGATGATCCCCGGTTCAAGATCATGGAGATCACGGGCGGGGAACAGCAGGCGCGCGAATACCTGGCGAATGGCGAGATCGCAGGCTATCTGCAGCTGTATGATCAGGGAGATGCTTTCCCGAGAGCTGTCTACAAGTCGCGCGGCACGATGGAGTTCAGCACGCTCGATGATCTGCAGGCGGCCCTGTCAACGGTCAAGCAGCAGCTCGCGATCCAGGAGGCGCAGCTGACTCCGGAGCAGATGGAGAAGCTGTTCTCGCCGGTGTCGCTGACGAGCGAACAGGTGCTGCTCAATTCCGATGGCGAGGGCAAGTCGATCGAAGAAGTGATGATGGCGTATTTCCTGGTCTACATCATGATCTTCTTCCTCTACATGGCCGTTATCATGTACGGGCAGATGATCGCAACGGAGATCACGGCGGAGAAGAGCTCGCGCGTCATGGAGATCCTGATCTCCTCCGTGTCGCCGATCAAGCAGATGACCGGCAAGCTGATCGGCATCTGCCTGCTCGGTCTGGTCCAGCTCCTGTTCTTCGTCGCGGTCATCGCCCTGAACGTGACCGCCAACCCGGGAGGCCTGGAGATGCTGGAGGCCCTGGGCTTCGATCTGGGCAAGCTGGAGCCGAGCCTGTTCCTGTACTTCCTGATCTTCTATCTCATCGGCTACTTCACCTATGGAACGTTGTCGGCCGCGATCGGCTCGATGGTCAGCCGCACGGAGGAGCTGAATCAGGCGATCACCCCGGTCATGGTGCTGATCATCATCGCCTTCTTCATCGCCTTCTACGGCACGCAGGACCCGAACACGATGCTCGTCAAGGTCACCTCCTATGTGCCGTTCCTGGCGCCGCTCATCATGTTCGTGCGCATCGGCATGAGCGACCCGGCGATCTGGGAGATCTGGCTGTCGATCGCGATCCAGCTCGTGGCGATCTGGGCACTCAGCTGGCTGTCCGCCAAGATCTACCGCACCGGCGTGCTCATGTACGGCAAGCGCCCGTCGCTCAAGGAGCTGTGGAAGGCGATGAAGGCGTACGGCATCTAGCTAGCGCATCCTTCATTGGCAGGCTCTCCGCAGCCTTGCCGGCTGGCAGGTGAAGAGAAGGCAAGGATCAGCCGACCAGACGGTCGCTAGATAACCGAAGCCAAAGCTCCTGATTGGCCCATGGGCCGATCAGGAGCTTTATTATCTGGTGTCCGTCTGATGGATGTGATCGCAATTGGGCTATGTGATTTGCTTGCTGCTATTTATCTTGGTTAATGGTCAGATGATGGAAGAAGACACCGTTATGGGTCAGGACTGTGATGCCAACAGCTTGCGGAACTCTTCGGTGAGCAGCGGCACGACCTGGAAGAGGTCACCGACGATGCCGTAGTGAGCCACCCTGAAGATCGGCGCTTCTGGGTCGGTGTTGATCGCGATGATCACCCGCGAGTTGCTCATGCCAGCCAGGTGCTGGATGGCGCCGCTGATGCCGCAGGCGATATACACCTCCGGAGTGACGACCTTGCCGGTCTGTCCGATCTGCATGGAATAGTCGCAATAACCGGCGTCGCAGGCGCCGCGGGATGCGCCCACGGCTCCTCCCAGCACGTCCGCGAGCTCCTCCAACAGCCGGAAACCTTCGGCGCCTCTGACGCCGCGACCGCCGGAGACGATATATTTGGCCTCGGTCAGGTCCACCTTGCTCGATGCCTTCTTCAGCACATCCTTCACGACCGAGCGCAGGGATGGGGCGGGCGGAGCCAGGCGAACAATCTCGCAGGACTGATTCGTGGGGCCTGCCGCCTGGAAGTTGTTCGGGCGGATCGTCACGACATACGGTCTGGTGTTTGCCACCCTCTGTTCAAATGCCTTGCCAGCATAGATCGGGCGGGTGAATACCGGTCGCCCATCGGCCTGCCTGATGTCAGTGACATCGGAGATCTGACCTGCATTCAGCGAGGCCGAGATGAGTGGAGCCAGATCGCGTCCGATGGCAGTATGACCGAGGAAGATGGCGTCCGGCTTGACTTGCTCGATCACCGCCAGCAGTGCGTTGGACCAGGTATCCGGATTGTAGGTATGCAGAGAGGGATCATCTATAACATACAGCTGATCGAGTCCACAAGCCGCCAGCTCGATGACCTGCATCTCGACGCCGGAACCGAGCAGCACGCCGATTTTCCTGTCACCTTCTCCGGCCGAGAGGGCCGCAGCAGTCAGCGCTTCGTATACGACCTGACGAAGCCTGCCTTCACGAGTTTCAGCAACGATCAGGAAAGTCTGATTCATATTCGTCGTCCTCCGATCCTAGATCACTTTGGCTTCATGTCGCAGCAACTGCACGAGCTCCGCTGCCTGATCCCGCAGCTCACCCTTAATCATCCTTACCTCGGCACGCTCCGGCGGAAGCGAGACAGAGATGCGGGAGGTTCCCGCCTCCAGCGCCTCTGCGGTCAAACCGAGATCGTCGAGACTGAGCGTCGCAAGCGGTTTCTTCTTCGCCTTCATGATGCCCTGCAGCGAAGGATATCGCGGCTCATTCAACCCTTGCTGAGCGGTGAACAGAGCAGGCAACGCCACTTCGACAATCTCCTGGTCGCCTTCGGCATCGCGGGTGACGATCGCTCGGCCATCTTCCAGCTTCATGCCGGTAATCGCCGAGGTGTGCGGAAGATCAAGCAGCTTCGCGAGGCGGACTGCCACCTGGCCTGCCACCTGGTCGATGGAGAAGTAGCCGCCGAGGATCAGGTCGAAGCTCTGCTGCCGGAGATAGGCGGCCAGCACCCGCGAGACGGCCGCCTCGTCGGCGGGAATTCGTTCACCGCGGATGAGCACGGCTTCATCTGCGCCCATGGCCAGCGCGGTGCGAAGCGCTTCGCTGGCGCGATCCGGGCCGACGGACACGACCGTGACCTTGCCCCCGAATTCGTCGCGCAGCTGGATCGCCTGCTCGACGGCGAACTCGTCATAAGGGTTGATCACGAATTTGACGCCATCTTCGGAGATTACTCCGTCTCTCAACACGATTCTTTCCTCGGTGTCAAACGTCTGCTTCAAGAGCACAAAAATATTCATGCCAATGCCCCTTTCCCAATATACTGATCATGAAAATCTCATGCGTCCTTCTGGATGCCCCTCAGCCAGAAATCCACCGTATCGTCGGTCTGTTCGATGAGGGAGTACTTGCGTCCGGAGATCAACCAGGAGGTCAGCACCTCATTCATCGATCCGAACAGCAGCAGACGGGTCAGCTTGACATTCAGGTTCGGGCGGAACAACCCCTGTTCGATGCCCTTGACCACCAGTCTCTCCAGCAATTGAAAATAGGGCTTGATCGTCTTGCCGATCTCCTTGCGGAGCTCCATATCGCTCTGCAACAGTTCGATCTGCGTAACGTAGGCGAGATCGACGTTGTTCTCGAAGGTGCTGTAGTGGATGCGAACCAGGGTGCGAAGCGCCTCGCTGGCATTCTCGATCGGCTCGATGGCCGCGTTGATGGTGTCGATCAGTTCGCCGAGCTTCTCGCGGAAGAGGTGGATCAGGATATCTTCCTTGCGGCTAAAGTACAGATAGATGGTGCCGTCAGCCACGCCCGCCGCCTTTGCGATTCGAGATACCTGTGTGCGATGGAAGCCGGTTTCGGCGAAGACTTTCAGGGCCCCTTCCAGAATGGCGTGATATTTGTCCCTTTTTTTGCTTGCCAAAAAAATCACCTCGGTGATATGATACAGCTAAACCTGAATGAATGACCATTCATTTTCCTCGATCGAATAATGAATGAATAGTCATTCAGTTTCAAGTTCAATCGTATATTATACTGATCAGAGTGTCAATGTCTGATTGGTTGAAGCAGGTGATCCCGGTTGTCCTTATGGATCGGATGTCAGTCGGGTACATCTGATTGTGATTTGTAACCGCTTACTTCATGGGAGGAGAGGGATATGATCTGGCAGACGGTTCAATTGGTGTTGTTTCTGGCGGTTGTCGGCTATGCCTGCTATCTGTTCTACCAGGCAGTGTATCATCGGTATCTGTACCTGAAGCTCGGCCGAACCGTGGACCTGAAGCAGGAGGCCGGGAAGCGGGTGAAGGCTTTCCTCGTTCAGACCTTCGGCCAGACGAAGCTGCTGAAGGACCGTAGAAGCGGCATCATGCATGTGATCATTTTCTACGGTTTTATCATCCTGCAGTTGGGGGCGCTGGATCTGATCCTGCTTGGCCTGTTCGGAGTCAGGCTGCCCGTTCCGGGCTTCCATCTGTTCGAGCTTACGCAGGAGATCACGATCGTGCTGGTGTTGCTGGCCATGGGCTTCGCTGTCTATCGCCGCTACATCGAGAGGTTGAAGCGCCTGAAGCGAGGGTGGAAGCCAAGCATCGTTGTCTTCTTCATCACCTTCCTGCTCCTGTCGGTGTTGCTGACCCTGACCTTTCACCGGATTCGCGAGGGGGCGGAAGCCTCCGTCTACACCCCTGTCACTTCGATGCTGGCGGCAGCCATCGGAGATCTGTCCGTTCGCAGCGCGGAGATCGGCTTCCATATCTTCTGGTGGGCGCATCTCATGATCCTGCTTGCCTTCCTCGTCTATGTGCCGCAGTCCAAACATTTTCACATCCTGACCGCGCCGGTCAACCTCCTGCTCCGTCGGCAGGAGCTTGATCATCGGCTAACGTCTCTGGACTTCGAGGACGAGGAGGCTGAATCCTTCGGGGTCTCGCGGATCGAGGAGTTCACGCGGAAGCAGCTGCTTGATCTGTATGCCTGCGTGGAATGCGGCCGGTGTACGAACGTCTGCCCGGCATCGAACACAGGCAAGCTGCTGTCGCCGATGCACCTGATCACGAAGCTGCGCGACCACCTGACGGAGAAGGGCGCGGCCATCACCTCCCGCTCGCCATGGGTGCCCGCCTTTATGTTCGGCGGCGGGAGCCATGATGCGCATGCGATGCACCCCAGTGAGCTGGCGGAGGGATGGGCCGGTTCAGGCATCACCGATATCTCGCCGACCCTGCGGATGCAGCATGCCACCTGGATGCCGGCTGCGCGGCTGGCGACGGAGCTTAAGCTGATCGGTGATGTGATCACCGAGGATGAGCTATGGTCCTGCACGACATGCCGGAACTGCGAGGACCAGTGCCCGGTCGGCAACGAGCACGTCGACAAGATCATCGACCTGCGCCGCTATCTGGTGCTCACCGAAGGTTCCATGCCGCATGACGGGCAGCGGGCGATGCAGAACATCGAGCGCCAGGGCAACCCCTGGGGCATCAGCCGCAAGGAACGGGCTGCCTGGGTGAAGGAGATCGACCCGGAAGGACAGCTGCATGTGCCGCATGTCACAGAGAATCCCCAGTTTGAATATCTGTTCTTCGTCGGCTCGATGGGCTCCTATGACAACCGCAGCCGCAAGGTGACGCGGGCATTGGTCCGCCTGCTGAATGAAGCGGGCGTGAACTTCGCCATCCTCGGCAACGAAGAGCAGAATTCCGGCGATACGCCGCGAAGGATGGGCAATGAATACCTGTTTCAGCAGCTCTGTCTGGAGAACATTGAGACGTTCAGAAAGTACAACGTGAGGAAAATCGTCACGGCCTGTCCGCACACCTACAACATCCTCAAAAATGAGTACCCTGATTTCGGGCTTGAGGCGGAAGTCATCCATCACAGCGAGTTGCTTGCCGAGCTGGTCAAGCAAGGCAAGCTGAAACCAACGCATCCCGTTGAGGAGCGGGTCGTCTACCATGATTCCTGCTACCTCGGCCGCTACAACGGTATCTATGATCAGCCGCGCAAGATCCTGCGGGCGATACCCGGCACCCGGCTGGTGGAGATGGAGCGGTCCAGGGAGAACGGCATGTGCTGCGGCGCCGGCGGCGGCATGATGTGGATGGAGGAGACGGCGGGCAAGCGCATCAATCTGGCCCGCACCGAGCAGGCGCTGGCAGTGAATCCGACGGTCATCAGCTCCGCCTGTCCGTACTGCCTGACGATGATGGAGGATGGCACGAAGCTGATGGAGATGGAGTCCCGGGTGAAGGCGCGGGATATTGCGGAGCTGCTGGAGCTGTCCGTGTTCGGAGAGCAGGGTGCGCACTAATGGAGTCGCGAACAGAGAACGAAGTTCAAGGAGGAATGCAAGGATGAACACCATTCGCAATGTTGCAGTTATCGGATCGGGCGTGATGGGATCTGGCATCGCCGCACATCTCGCCAATGCGGGCCTGAACTGTCTGCTGCTGGATACGCTTCCGGCTGAACTAAGTACTGAAGAGAAGCAGGCCGGGCTTACCCTGGACCACCCGAAGGTGCGCAATCGGCTGGCCGATGCCGCCGTGGCGAGGATGAGGAAGTCCGCCTCTTCTCCGCTGTATAGCGAGGATTTTGCACACCGCATCCGGACCGGCAACATGGAGGACCATATCGGGCTGCTGTCGCAGATGGACTGGATTATCGAGGTGGTCACAGAGAGCCTGCCGGTGAAGCAGCAGGTGCTGGCCAGCATCGAGCGCGTATGGAAGCCGGGGACGATCGTCTCGTCCAACACCTCCGGGATCTCGATCAATGAGATGTCGAAGGCTTGCAGCGAGGCGTTCAGAAGCCACTTCCTGGGCACGCATTTCTTCAATCCGCCGCGGTACATGAAACTGCTGGAGATCATTCCGGGGCACGATACGAAGCCGGAGATCGTCCGCTTCATGATGGAATTCTGCGAGAAGACCCTGGGCAAGGGTGTCGTGGTGGCGAAGGACACGCCGAATTTCATCGCCAACCGGATCGGCACATACGGCCTGATGATCACACTGCATGAGATGCTGGACCAGGGATACACGGTCGAGGAGGTCGACGCTGTCACTGGCCCCGTCATGGGCAGGCCGAACAGCGCAACCTTGAGGACACTGGATCTCGTGGGTCTGGATGTCGCCATCCTGGTTGCGAAGAATATGCAGGAGATGCTGCGGACCGAGGCAGAGAAGTCGGTATTTACCATCCCGAAGTTGCTCAGGGACATGGTTGCGAGAGGATGGCTTGGAGAGAAGTCGGGACAGGGCTTTTACCGCAAGGTGAAATCGGGGGGCAAGTCGGAGATCCACGCGCTGAATCTGTCCACCATGGAGTACGAGCCGGGCAGGAAGGTGACCGGCGCCTCCCTGGATGCGGCCAGGGCGGCGAGGAGCACGGAGGAGAAGCTGAGAGCGCTGCTCGCGGCGCAGGACCGATACTCGGAGCTTGCCTGGACCGTGTTGAAGCGGACCTTCCTCTATGCCGCGCAGCTGCTCGGGGAGATCGCCGACTCGATCACCGATATCGACAATGCCATGAAATGGGGCTTCAACTGGGAATTTGGCCCGTTCGAAATGTGGGACATCATCGGCCTGAGGGACTCGGTTCGGCGGATGGAGCAGGAAGGAGAGAGGGTGCCGGCATGGGTCAAGGATTGGCTGGCCCGGGGCCATGAAAGTTTCTATCAGAAGAGGTCCGGCTATACGTACTATTGCCACGACAACGAATACATCGAGCTTGCGCGCAAGCCCGAGCTGATCTCCTTGAAGGCCCTCAGGGAGCAGGGGAAGACCATCCTCGCAGGATCTGCCGCCACGCTCATCGATCTTGGCGATGAGGTCGCCTGTCTCGAGCTGCACGGACCGAACAACACCATCAACGAGGAAGTCGTGCAGATGGTGGTGCGCAGCCTGGAGGAGGTGCGACGCCATTACCGGGGTCTCGTGATCGCCAGCGAAGGTCGCCACTTCTGTGTGGGGGCCAATCTGCTCCTGATGCTCCAGGCGGCGCGGAATGCCGAATGGGACGTGCTGGATGAGATGATTCGAGGCTTGCAGGATGCGATGATGCTGGTCAAGCGCTTCGAGAAGCCGGTCGTTGCAGCCCCGCACAGCATGACGCTGGGCGGAGGCGTGGAGCTGTGCCTGCCGGCCGACCGGATCGTGTTCTCCGCGGAGACCTACTTCGGCCTGGTCGAGACGGGCGTCGGACTCATCCCGGCAGGCGGCGGCTGCAAGGAGATGCTCGTTCGCATCAATCGCCAGGCAGACCATCCGAACGTCGATCTGCAGCCCTATGTCCATCATCTGTTCGAGACGATCGCTATGGGCAAGGTGTCGACCAGCGGGCATGATACCAGGCGGCTTGGCTTCATGCGCGAGACGGACCGGGTGATCCTGAACCAGGATTATCGCGTGTATGAGGCGAAGCAGGCGGTGCTGGCGCTGGACCGCGAGGGCTATGTGCCACAGCAGGAGAGCAGGATCCGCGCGCTTGGCGACAATGGCAGGGCGGTCATGCAGATGACGGCATATACGATGCGGCGCGGCGGATATATCAGTGATCATGATTATCTGATCGCCAGCAAGCTGGCGCATGTGCTGGCGGGCGGCAGCGTCCCGGAAGGTACGCTCGTCTCCGAGCAATTCGTGCTGGATCTGGAACGCGAGGCATTCCTGAGCCTGTGCGGCGAGCCGAAGACGCAGCAGCGCATCGAGCATATGCTGAAGACCCGCAAGCCGCTTCGCAATTGAGAAACGCGGAAGAGCAAGCGGAATTCCAGACCGTGGAAGGGCATGTATAGCCCAGACACGGGTGAAGGTCGCGAGTGTCATGATAGACGTGTAGGTTGAATGCCGTGAAACAGATGAAGATCAATGGTTCATGGGAGAAAGGTGGGGTCCTATGTTAAGGGAAGCAGTGATCGTTTCGGTAGCCCGGACGGCCGTAGGCAAGGCACGCAAGGGCAGCCTGGCGCAGACGCGCGTCGAGGATCTGGGCAAGGCGGTGCTGGAGGCGGTCATCGAACGGGCGCCTGGTCTGGACAAGCGGGATGTGGAGGATGTGATCATCGGCTGCGCCATGCCGGAAGGCGAGCAGGGCTTTAATATTGCCCGCGTCATCTCGCTGTATGCCGGATTTCCGGTCACCACGCCGGCGCTGACGATCAACCGGTTCTGCTCCTCCGGCTTGCAGGCGATTGCCTTTGCGGCGGAGCGGGTGATGTTGGGCCATGCGGATGTGGTGATCGGCGGCGGCATCGAGAGCATGAGCCATGTGCCGATGAGCGGATTCAGGTTCGCGCCTCATCCCGGCATCGTGGACAGGATGCCTGAGGTGTATATGAGCATGGGGCATACGGCGGAGGAGGTGGCGAAGCGCTTCAATATCTCGCGCGAGGACCAGGACCGGTTCGCCCTGTCCAGCCATCGCAAGGCAGCTGCGGCGATCAGCGCCGGTCGCTTCCAGGAGGAGATCGTGCCGATCCGCACGACGATCAGGCGCCTTGACGAGCGAGATCAGCTGATCGAGAAGGAGATCGTGTTCGATACGGATGAGGGAGTCCGGCCGGATACTTCGATGGAGGCGCTTGCTGCTCTCAAGCCCGCTTTCGCCTTGGGCGGCACGGTCACCGCTGGCAATTCGTCGCAGACAAGTGACGGGGCTGCGGCGGCGGTGGTCATGAGCAGACAGAAGGCGGAGTCGCTGGGACTGAAGCCGCTTGCCGCCTTCCGCAGCTTCGGACTGGCCGGTGTGGAGCCAGAGATCATGGGAGTTGGCCCGGTCAAGGCGATACCGAAGGCGTTGGAGATGGCCGGCATCACCCTCGAACAGGTCGACCTGTTCGAGATCAACGAGGCGTTCGCTTCCCAGTGCCTGCACATCATCCGTGCGCTGGAGCTCGACGAGGAGAAGGTCAATGTTAACGGCGGTGCGATCGCGCTCGGCCATCCGCTCGGCTGCACCGGCGCGAAGCTGACGGCCAGCCTGATCTACGAATTGAAGCGGCGGGGCGGCGGCTATGGCGTCGTGTCGATGTGCATCGGCGGAGGCATGGGTGCGGCCGGCGTTCTGGAAGTCTATCCATAATCAATGATCAAGGAGAGGATAACGATGGCAACGACAAACAAGCGGATCATCGGCGGCAGCTTCATCATCGAGGATGCGGCTCCCGAGCAGGTCATGACACCGGAGGACTTCACTGAGGAGCATCGCATGATCGGGGAAACGACCGATCAGTTCGTGCAAGGCGAGGTTCTCCCCCATGACGAGCAGCTGGAGAAGCTCGATTACGAGCTGACCGTCAGCCTGATGCGGAAGGCGGGTGAACTCGGGCTGCTGGGGGTGGACGTTCCCGAGCAGTTTGGCGGTCTCGGGCTTGATACGGTCAGCTCCATCCTGATCTTCGAGCGGTTGGCGAGGACCTCGTCCTTTTCCCTGTCTGTCGGCGCCCATACCGGGATCGGGACGCTGCCGATCGTTTACTTCGGCAACCTGGAGCAGAAGAGGAAGTACCTTCCTTACCTGGCCACGGGCGAGAAGATCGGCGCCTATTGTCTGACGGAGCCAACCTCGGGTTCAGATGCCCTGGGGGCGAAGACGACCGCGCGCCTGAGCGAGGATGGACGTCACTACATCCTGAATGGCTCCAAATTGTACATCACCAACGCAGGCTTCGCAGACATCTATATCGTCTACGCCAAGGTGAACGGGACCGACTTCAGCGCGTTTATCGTTGAGCGAGGGACGCCTGGTTTCACCCTGGGGCCGGAAGAGAAGAAAATGGGGATCAAGGGCTCATCGACCCGTCCGCTGTATTTCGAGAACGTCCATGTTCCGGTTGAAAATCTGCTGGGAGAGGTCGGCAAAGGTCACCTGATCGCGTTCAACGTGCTCAACATTGCCCGCTTCAAGCTGGCAGCCGGGTGTCTCGGGGCAGCCAAGGTAGCCATCGACGTGTCGAGCAAATACGCCAATACCCGCAAGCAGTTCCAGACGCCGATCTCCCGGTTCCCGCTCATCGCCAAGAAGCTGGCGGAGATGAATATCCGGACTTTCGTCATGGAGAGCATGGTGTATCGGACTGCCGGTCTGCTTGACGAAGCGATGAAGCATATTGACCTTAGCGCGCCGGATGCGGGTGCGCAGGCGGCGAAGGCAATTGCGGATTACGCGATCGAGTGTTCGATCAACAAGGTATTTGCCTCGGAAGGTCTGGACTTCGTGGCTGATGAAGGCGTGCAGATCCATGGCGGTTACGGATTCATCCAGGAATACCTGATCGAGCGCATTTACCGCGATTCCCGGATCAACCGTATCTTTGAAGGGACCAATGAGATCAATCGCCTGCTGATTCCCGGCACGCTGGTGAAGAAGGCGAGAAGGGGAGAGCTCCCGCTGCAGCAGAAAATGCTGGAGCTGCAAGGCGAACTGTTCGCCTTTGCGCCGAAGCTGCGGCCTGCCGGAACACTCGGCGAAGAGATGCATCTGGTCAGCATGGCAAAGAAGCTGTTCCTGATGGTGTGCGGCATCGCCGTTCAGAGATACCAGGAGGGCCTGGACAAGGAGCAGGAGCTGGTGGCTCATCTGTCCGACATGATGATTCAGACTTATGCGATGGAGAGCGCGCTGCTTCGCACCAGAAAGATGATGGACAAGGCAGGTGAGGAGGCCGCGGCGAACGCGATCGATATGACAAGGGTGTACGTGCATGAAGCCTTCGACAAGATCGGTTCGCTCGCGAAGGAAGCACTGGTGGCCATGGAAACGGGAGAGTCGTTGCGCAAGCTTCTGTCCGCATGGAGCGAGCTGACTCGTACGGGCCCGCTCAATACGATCGAGCTGAAACGTCGCATCGCATCCAGAGTGATCCAGTCAGAAGAGTATGTCGTCTGATATGAATGTTTATCTGAGGAAAGGGATGGTTGAAGTGGTTGTTGAAAAGCCCTGGTTACGCCATTATCCGGCCGAGGTTCCTGCAAGCTGCGACTACCCGAGATGCAATCTGGCTGAATTTCTCACGCAAGCGGCCAACGAGTATCCGGACAACCAAGCGATTGATTTTATGGGGAAGACGTTTGCGTATCGCGAGTTTCACGGATTGGCCCTGAGATTCGCGAGCGCGTTGAAGTCGCTGAATGTGGAGAAGGGAGATCGGGTAGCGATCATGTTGCCCAACTGCCCGCAGATCGTGGTCTCGTTCTTCGGCACGCTGATGATCGGGGCGATCGCCGTGATGACCAATCCGCTGTATACGGAACGGGAAATTCAGCATCAGCTGAAGGATTCCGGCGCGAAGGTCATCCTGACGATGGACGCCTTCCTGCCGCGCGTGCTGGCGGTTATGGAGCAGACCGATCTGAAGCAAGTCATCGTTACCTCCATCACCGGCGTTGACCCGAATATCGAGGAGAAGCCTTACATCCGCCTGTTCCAGAAGCTGATGGCCCTGTCTGCACCGATCTCGGAGATCGCAGCCGTTGATCCGGAGGAAGATATCGCGCTGCTGCAGTACACAGGGGGGACAACAGGCATCGCCAAGGGCTGCATGCTGACCCATGCCAATATCATCGCCAATATGGTGCAGACAGCCAAATGGACCTATCGTTGCGAACGCGGGCAGGAGCGCTTCCTGACGGTCGTGCCGGTATTCCATGTGCTTGGTCTGACGACGGCGATGCTGCTGTCCGTATATTATGCAGGCTCCGTCATCCTCCTGCCGCGATTTGATGTCAAGGAAATCCTTGAGACGATCGCCAGGACGAAGCCGACCATGTTCCCGGGCACACCGACGATGTTCGTAGCCATCATCAATCATCCGGATACGCCTAACTATGATCTGAAGTCGATCAAGGTGTGCGTCAGCGGTTCTGCTCCACTGCCGCTTGAGGTACAGCAGAAGTTCGAGGAGATCACCGGCGGCCGGCTGAACGAGGGCTACGGCCTGAGCGAAGCCTCACCGGTTACCCATTCGAACAATCACTGGGAGAAAAGGAAGCCTGGCATCGGTATTCCATACCCGGATACGGATGCGCGCATCGTTCGTCCCGGCTCGGGTGAGATACTGCCCCCGGGAGAGATCGGCGAGCTGGTCGTGAAGGGACCACAGGTGATGAAAGGGTATTGGAACAGGCCTGAGGAAACGGCCAAGGTCCTCAAGGATGGCTGGCTGCATACCGGCGATATGGCGGTCATGGATGAGGATGGGTTCTTCACCATCGTCGGCAGAAGAAAAGAAATCATTATTGCAAGCGGTTACAACATTTATCCGCGCGAGGTTGAGGAAGTGCTGTACGAGCATCCCGCCATCCGCGAAGCGGCCGTCATCGGCGTTCCGGATCCGTATCGGGGCGAGACGGTTAAGGCGGTCATCGTTCTGAAGGATGGCCGCAGCGTGGTGGACAAGGAACTGGATGCCTTCTGCCGGGCGCGGCTCGCCGCATATAAAGTGCCACGAATCTACGAGTACCGCGATTCGCTGCCGAAGACCGCGGCAGGCAAGATCCTTCGCCGCGTGTTAATCGAGGAGCACGGAGCCGGCAACTGACAGACTCATGTTCATGCAATGTTCGAAACGAACAATTCTGACTGTACAACAAACCTGCTGATAGGATATAATAGTGCCGTCATGCGATGATCGTCATCGCACAAGCACGGTTCCACGGGCTGTATGATCATGAACAGCCAAGTTTGTCGGTGGAGGGCTAATCATGTCAGCAGGTTTGAATGATCGTCAGAAGCAAATCGTGAATATGCTGCAAAGAGACGGCGAAGTCAGAATCGCGGAGCTGAAGGAGCTGTTCTCCGTGACCGATATGACTCTGCGCCGGGATCTGGAGAAGCTGGAGCAGAGCGGCATCCTGAAGCGGACATACGGCGGTGCGATCCTCGTTACGAAGGATCTGGCGCTGCGCGAGCGCTCGACTGTCCACATCCTGGAGAAGGAGAGAATCGGTCAGGCCGCCGCGCGTCTCGTGAATCCGGGAGAGTCGATCTTTATCGACAGCGGCTCCACGACCTTGCAGATCGCGCGGGCGTTGCCCGAGTCAGCGTCCATCACGGTGGTCACCAACGCCATCCATGTGGCGGCAGAGCTCGGGGAGAAGCGAATTCCAACCGTGGTCATCGGCGGCGTCCTGCTGGAGACGACCTACGGGCTGGGGGGCACCGCGGCTGTCGATTCGATCTCGAAGCTGGCGTTTGACAAGGCTTTCCTCGGCACGACTGGGCTCAGCCAGCTGCACGGCTTCAGCAATTCCAATATGCTCGAGGCGGATATCAAACGGTCGGCGATCAGCCGTGCCAGCATGTCATATATCGTGATGGACCACAGCAAGTTCGATGTGAATGCGCTGTTTTCCTTTGCTGCGCTGCATGAGGTGCGCGGCATCATCACCGACCGACAGCCATCCGATGATTGGATCGCGGCGATCGAGGCAGCCGGGATCGAGTTGATCCTGGCATAATGCCCGGCATCCCGAAGGCATCATGAACCAAACGGAACTGGTGGAATGCGGATTCGTAATTGTGCCATTCGGCGCGGGAAATCCGCCCGAAATTGGCCAATAACGCACGGACGTTCCGTTGGTTGCAAGAAAATGGATGTCTATCCGCAAATAGCAAGTCGACGTTCCGTTATGACGGGAATGCTGTTCCATCGTCTAATGGAATACAAATGGGGCTGTCCGAAAAGAGAAATTTCAGCCCGACCACTGAAAAAGTCAAAACCCAAGAAGGCCGTAAGATTAGCCATTCTTGGGTTTTTCATGTCGCTCCATTTGAATCTCAAATGGACTTTTTGGACAGCCCCAGACAGTCCGAGTCGGTCCAAGCAGCGTGAGAGCCGAAAAAATCGTGTCTCAGGGGAAGCCGAGGCGGCTGATGGTGCTGAGAGCCGAAAAAATCGTGTCTCAGGGGAAGCCGAGGCGGCTGAAGGAGCTGAGAGCCGAAAAAATCGTGTCTCAGACGAAGTCGAGGCGGCTGATGGTGCTGAGAGCCGAAAAAATCGTGTCTCAGACGAAGTCGAGGCGGTTGAAGCGGCGTGAGAGCCGAAAAAATCGTGTCTCAGGGGAAGCCGAGGCGGTTGAAGGGGCTGAGAGCCGAAAAAATCGTCTCTCAGACGAAGTCGAGGCGGCTGAAGGGGCTGAGAGCCGAAAAAATCGTGTCTCAGACGGTTCGAGGTGATCGCAGCAGCGGGGCTGTCCAGAAAGTCAGTATAGACTGACGGCTGGATGTGCCCTTTCCTACTTGGCTGAATAAAAAAAACACAAAAACCGTCTTTTCCTGTAGAATGAAGTTACCACACAACAAACTACGAAAGGACGGTTTTTGTGTGTAATCTGACGACTACTCATGTTCAGTATACCACTCAAATGACACTTCCATTAGAGGCAATCGAGACAAAATGAGAACTACTTCCTCGACGGCACGAAGATGGAAGCGAACGCCAGCAAGTATTCCTTGGTGTGGAAGAAATCGACGCTTCGCCTTGAGGAGAAGTTGAAGGAGAACATTCAGGCAACGCTTGCCCATATTCACGCCCTGACGCTGCAAGAAGCTGGCGAGTATGCGGATGAAGAATGGGCAGTTAAAGCCGGGATACAACGTGCAAATGGCGACTGAGAACCAGTTCCTCCTGTCTTACAGTCTCCATCAACGACCGACGGATACGCGCTGCTTCATCCCCCATATGGAGAAGCTGGCGGCGTCTTCTTCGCCCATGCCGAAGACGGTGATTGCAGATGCGGGATATGGCAGTGAGGAAAACTACTTGTATGCGGTGGAAGATCGACACTTTGATTTTCTCAT
>CALGAO010000036.1 GCA_937957685.1 uncultured Paenibacillaceae bacterium | reverse complement strand
TTCCCGAATGGCCGAAGCTCCCATGACTGGACGGATCGCAGCTTCGATTTTGCCGGCACGAGCATGCTGGGCTTCTACTACTTTGATTATGAGCTGCGTTATGATCTGATTCCTTTCATCGAGGCCCATTACCCGACCCGCGCCGACATCTCGGACACCTCTGCGGACGCCGTCATTCGCAACCGCATGCACAGAGCCATCGGCGGCCTGTCCATGGGCGGGATGCAGGCGCTGAACCTCATCATAGGCGGTTACAGGTTCGACTCTGCCGAGCATGTCGGCAAGCGCACGGGAGAGCATCCGGGGCTGGAGCCCACCGTGCAGGCGCCGGGACTGCTCGATCTGTTCGGCTATGTCGGCGCCTTCTCCAACGCTCCCACATCGAGCTCTGGCGAGGTGCTCGGCGGCCGGATACGGACATGCGGCCATCCGCTTCACCTGCTGTACCTGACCTGTGGCGATGCGGATGCCATCTCGTACGACGTATACGGGCGTTCCATCGCAGGCCTTAAGGAGCATGCCGGAGACGCGCTTGGTGACTTCTGTCAGGTGGTGGTGAAGGGCGGGGTTCACAATTTTGACGTGTGGAACCATGCGGCCTACAACTTTGGCCGTCTGGCCTTCCGGCCCCGTGAACAGCAGGCTTCCAACGTGCTCAGGGTGACGGTGGGCGGATCGTCAGCGGAGTGAAGCGACAGGCGTGCCAGACATCAGGCTCACATTTCATGTGGAAAGGATCGGTTTGAGGATGAGAAAACAGGGAGTCAATCCATATCTGCCATCATGGGAGTACATCCCGGACGGGGAGCCGTATGTATTCGGCGACAGGGTCTATGTGTACGGCTCGCATGACCGCTTCAACGGACATGCCTTCTGCCTGAACGACTATGTCTGCTGGTCAGCGCCGGTGGACAATCTCGGCGATTGGCGTTTCGAGGGCGTCATCTACCGCAAGACGGATGACCCGCTCAATCCGGATGGCCACATGTGCCTCTATGCCCCGGATGTGACAGTAGGTCCTGACGGCCGATACTATCTGTATTATGTGCTCGACAAGGTGTCGGTTGTCTCGGTCGCCGTCTGCGATACTCCTGCTGGGAAGTTCGAGTTCTACGGCTACGTCCGATATCCGGATGGCACGCGCCTTGGCGAGCGCGAGGGCGATGAGCCGCAGTTCGACCCCGGCGTGCTTGCCGAAGGAGACCGCACATACCTGTATACGGGCTTCTGCGCGCGCGGAGACCGGTCGAGAAGCGGCTGCATGGCGACGGTGCTTGGGCCGGATATGCTCACGATTGTGGAAGAGCCGGTGTTTGTTCTGCCGAGCGAGCCTTACGCCGCAGGAAGCGGCTTTGAGGGACATGAATATTTCGAGGCGCCCTCCATTCGCAAGGCGGGAGACACCTATTACCTGATCTACTCATCGGTGGTGATGCATGAGCTGTGCTACGCGACGAGCAAGCACCCGACCCGCGGCTTCCGGTATCGCGGTGTGATCGTCAGCAACAACGACCTCCACATCGATACCTACAAGCCTGCGGACAAACCGATGTATTATGGCGGCAACAATCACGGCAGCATCGTGGAGATCGGCGGACAGTGGTACATCTTCTATCACCGGCATACGAACGGCACGATGTTCAGCAGGCAAGGCTGTCTTGAGCCGATCCGGAGCCTGGAGGACGGTTCGATCCCGCAGGTGGAGATGACCTCCTGCGGCCCGAATGGCGGACCGCTCATCGGACGCGGCGAATATCCGACGTATATCGCCTGCAATCTGTTCACCCGGGATGAGGAGCTGTATTCGGGAACCTATGGCGCCTGGATGGACGGGCGCTTCCCGAAGATCACGCAGGACGGCAAGGACGGCGATGAGGAGATCGGCTTTATCGCCAATATGCGGGATGGCGCGACGGCCGGGTTCAAATATTTCCATTTCCAGGGCGTCCGCCGGGTGAGCATCCGGGTGCGCGGGTACTGCAAGGGAGAGTTCCAGGTGAAGACGGCGTGGAACGGGCCCGTGCTCGGTTCCATCCCGGTCTTTAATGCGAATATCTGGACCGACTTCGCAGCTGATGTCGCCATCCCGGACGGCGTCCATCCGCTGTATTTCACCTATACGGGCAGCGGCAATGCAAGCTTCGCATCCTTTACGCTGTCATGACCCGCGGCAGATGTGCGAACCTCGACAGGCTCAGGCCTGTCGAGGTTTTTTTGCGTGCGGCAGATGAGAATCGATCAAAAATCTGTGAGTATCGATCATTGTTTCGCCATGTGCGGGTATTTACAATTTAGGTTGATTCAACCGGAATCAGGAATTTCGAGTCTGATGACTGCCGTTGGAGGTGACAGATTGCGGACGAAGAGACGATCGCTCAAAAATGAATCCGCTATCCATTTTCTGTACATATTGCCTTTCCTGATCCTGCTTGCCATATTTGCGTATCTGCCTTTGTACGGTTGGATCTATGCCTTCTTCGACTACAAACCCCCGATCCCGCTGTCCAGGTCGCCGTTCGTCGGATTCAAGTGGTTCGCCTCGCTGGTGGAGACGCAGGTGAAGATCGATCAGCTCATCCAGGTGATCAAGAACACCTTCGGCATCAGCGGACTCATGCTGATGTTCTCCTGGTTGCCGATGATCTTCGCGATCTTCCTCAACGAGATCAGGGCGGTGCGCTTCCGCAAGGCGGTGCAGACGCTGACGACGCTGCCGAATTTCATCAGCTGGGTGCTGGTGTATTCGATCGCCTTCGCCATGTTCTCCAGCGAGGGGATGGTCAACGGGCTGCTCAGGCAGCTCGGCGCGATCGATTCACCGATCCTGTTTCTCCAGGATTCCAGCCATGTATGGCTGACGATGTGGATGTGGATCACGTGGAAGTCGCTGGGCTGGTCGGCGATCATGTACATCGCGGCCATCACCTCGATCGACGAATCCCTCTACGAAGCGGCCTATGTCGACGGCGCCACCCGGATGCAGGTGATCTGGCACGTAACGTTGCCGAGCCTGCTCCCGACCTACTTCGTCCTGCTCGTGCTGCAGGTCGCGAACTTCCTGAACAATGGCCTGGAGCAATACTTTGTGTTCCAGAACGCCTTCAACAAGGAATACATCCAGGTACTGGACCTGTATGTGTACAACCTGGCGATCGGCGGCGGCAGCTATTCCGTATCCGTTGCGATCAGCATGATGAAGAGCCTGATCAGCGTGGCGCTGCTCTTCTCCGTCAATCAGCTGTCCAAGTGGCTCAGAGGGGAGGGGGTCGTATGACAGCCTTGCGCAGGTCGACCGACGTGACGGATATCATCATCACGATCTTGACCTATGTGCTATTCTCCGCCTTCACGTTCATCTGCGTCTATCCGTTCTATTACATCATCATCAATACCATCAGCGCGAACGACATCAGCGCGAGAGGCGAGGTGATCTTCTGGCCGAAGCAGGTGCATTTTCAGAACTATATCGACATCTTCAAGGTGCCCGGCCTCTGGAATGCGCTCATGATCTCCATCTCGAGAACGGTGCTCGGCACCACCCTGACCGTGGGCGCTTCAGCCTTCCTGGGGTATATGTTCACCAAGGACAAGATCTGGATGCGGAAATTCTGGTACCGCTTCACGATCATCACCATGTTCTTCAACGCCGGGATCATCCCGTGGTACCTGACGATGAAAACGCTGGGGCTGACCAACAACTTCCTGGCTTACATCCTGCCGACGATCGTCGCGCCTTTCTACATCATCCTGGTGAAGACGTTCGTCGAATCGACGCCGAAGGAGCTGCAGCAGGCCGCGACCATCGATGGCGCGGGCACGCTGATGATCTTCTGGCGGATCATGCTGCCGATCTGCAAGCCGATCCTGGCGACGGTGGCCATCTTCTCAGCCGTCGACCAATGGAACGCGTTCCAGGATACGTTGCTGCTTGTGACGGACAGCAATCTCTACAGCCTGCAGTTCATTCTGTACAACTACATCAAGCAGGCCAGTTCGCTCTCCACCCTCGTCAATCTGCAAAATGCCGGATCGACCGCCATCGCCAGCCTGGCCACCGAACAGACCACCACCTCGATCCGGATGACCGTCACGATCATCGTTGTGGCACCCATCATGTTTGTGTATCCGATCTTCCAACGATTCTTCGTCAAGGGAATTATGATCGGCGCCGTCAAAGGTTGACGCACGATTATAATACATTATCTGAACAGGGGGTTAATCCATGATCAAGGACCGTTTATTCTCCAGAAAAGCCTGGATCATCTGCCTGACGATATTGATGGTGGCCGCCGTTGTGCTGGCAGGCTGCAAGAGCTCATCGGGCGGCGGAGGAGGAGGCTCCGGTTCCTCGGGCTCCTCTGGCTCCAACGACTACAGCGAGCATCTGACAATCACCGTGTTCAGCAATGCTGCCAACTACCAGGGCGAGCAGACGGGCTGGTATGGCAAGCTGCTGAAGGACAAGTTCAATATCACGCTGAATATACTTGCTCCCCAGGTGGCGGGCAGCCAACTGTACAACACCCGCGTGGCAGGCGGTGACCTCGGCGATATCCTGGTCATCGACAACAGCCAGTTGGAGGAGCTGATCCCGGCTGGCATGGTGCTGGATCTCACCGACATGATCCAGAACACGAAACATCTGTCGCAGTATGTGGAGAAGCATTTCAAGCCGTTCAACAGCTCGTTCACCGAAGTGAATCCGGAGGGCCGGATCTATGCGATGCCGACGTTTATCGCACCGACATCGCCGACGACGTTCTCGGAGGAGCTGCCATACTCCAGCCCGATCCTCCCGTGGGATTACTATCAGGGGATCGGAGCGCCGAAGATCACCGATCTGGATCACCTGCTGGAAGTGCTGAAGACGATGCGCGACCAATATCCGAAGGCCCCGAACGGCTTGCCGACCATCCCGATCACGCTCTGGAAGGACTGGGACGGCGGCAGCATGGAGAACGTCCGCTGGATCAGCAACTGGTATGGGTATGAGCATCCGGAAGGCACCACGACGATTCAGCTGAGCGCAAGTGGCGACATCATGCCGCTCATCGATGACCGAAGCAACTACAAGAAGGTGTTGCAGTTCCTGTTCAAGGCGAACCAGATGGGGCTGGTCGACCCGGACTCCGCCGCCCAGGACTGGAACAAGGTGGCCGAGAAGCTGACCAACAAGCAAGTGCTCCTGCTGTGGTACACATGGCAGAGAGGCTTCTACAACACGATCGCCAGAGGCATGAATGGCGACGGATATGCGGCCGTGCCGATCGCCGATGTGCACATCCTCCAGACGAGCGACGCCTACTACGGCAACGGCAGGGTATTCGCGATCGGCTCGAAGGCGAAGAATCCGCAGAGGATCATGGATTTCCTCGACTGGTATGTCTCGCCGGAAGGCCTGCGCTATACGATCAACGGATTTGAGGGCTTCAACTACGAGCGGACGGAGGATGGCAAGTTCCGGCTCACCGAGATCGGGCAGACGGCCTTCCAGGACAACACGCCGGTGCCTGATGAGTATGGCGGCGGCGGCTATCAGGACGGCCAGTACAAGATCAACAGCCTGATCATCGGGGACTTCGGAACCGATCCGGAGACGGGAGAATTCTACAACTCCAACTACTGGAGCCATACGCTCGCCGCCAATGATACGAAGCTGCGTCAGGAATGGCAGCAGATGTTCGGCACGACCAATGCTACCGAATATTACATCAAGAACAACATGATCGACATCGTTCCGAACATTAACACGAGCCTCGGAAGCGATTCGTCCGACATCAAGAACAAGCGCAGCCAGATCTCGGATTATGTGAAGGACGCTTCCTGGAAGATGGTGTTCGCGAAGGATCAGGCGGAATTCGATCAGCTGTGGAGCAAGATGCAGACAGACGTCAAGGGTCTCGGCTGGGATGATGTGTTTGCCGTTGACTCGGAGCGCGCACAGAAGATCATCCGGCTCCGCGCGGAAGCGCTCGCGAATCAATAAGCGCCCGGCTCTCACACCCGGGTGACCCGACGATCGATGAAGGACGGTTGACGCTGGTTCAGGAGCTTTCTTCATGAAGGCTCCTCTTTTTTCCCATCACATACCGGGAGGAATCATCATGTTAAGAATCGTAGAGGTTGAAAACGGCAAGGTGCAGGGGTTGCCTGCAGCCGACCCGCGAATCACAAGCTTCAAGGGAATTCCCTTCGCCGCTCCGCCAGTGGGCGAGAATCGATGGAGAGCGCCGCAGCCGGCGCAGGACTGGGAGGGCGTGCTGAAGGCATACGAGTATGCGCCCATCGCCATGCAGCCCAGGCCAGGGGCCAATCCCGCCCATCTCTATGACCGCGAATGGCATGTGGATCCGAACATCGCGATGGATGAGGATTGCCTCTATCTGAATGTCTGGACACCTGCCAAAAGCCCTGACGAGAAGCTGCCGGTCTATGTGTGGTACTTCGGCGGCGGGCTGCAGGTCGGTTATCCGTCGGAGATGGAGTTTGACGGTGAGCGCATCGCGAGGCGCGGAGTGGTCGTCGTCACGATCAATTACCGATTGAATGTGTTCGGATTCCTCTGTCATCCCGAGATTACACAGGAATCGCCCGGGGCGCCGGCCAACTTCGGCCATCTGGACCAGCAGGCGGCGACCCGATGGGTCAAGCGCAATATTGCGGCATTTGGCGGCGATCCGGACAACATCACGATCGGCGGGCAGTCGGCGGGAGGCGGCAGCGTGATGGCGCAGCTGACTTCTCCGCAGAACGAAGGGCTGTTTCAACGGGCGATCATCATGAGCGGAGTCTACACGAGCCTGTATCCGGGAACGCGCACGCCTCGCTTCCTCAGAAGCCTGTCGGAAGCGGAGCAGGATGGCGTGGCTTTCTTCGAGTATCTGGGCGTGTCCTCGCTGCGCGAGGCCCGGCAGATTCCGGCCCAGGAGCTGATGCGCAAGGCTCTGGAGTACAAGGGCTTCTGGGGCACCGTCGCAGACGGGGTGTTCTGTGTCGGCAACTCCTTCGACCTGTTCATTCGCAACCGGCGCCATATGGTGCCGGTGATGATGGGGCATACGTCGTCGGAATTTTTCAGCGCGCCTGACGTTCAGACGGTGGATGAATTCCGCAGGTTGGCCGGGGAGCTGTTCGGGGAGGACGCCGATACATTCCTGGAGCTGTGCAACGTCCGCTCGGGAGATGTGGAGGAGATGAAGCGCCGGGCATCGGTGAGCATGATCGAATATGCGATACGCATAGCCGCCCAAGCCAATTCGGCCAGCGCCGCGGACACGCCTCTGTATTACTACAACTTCGATGCGGAGATTCCCGGCTGGGACAATCCAGGCACCTTCCATTCCGTTGATCTGTGGTTTTTCTTCGAGACGCTGGCCAAGTGCTGGCGACCGTTCGTCGGCAAGCATTATGACCTGGCGCGCCAGATGTGCAATTACTGGGCGAACTTCATGCGCACCGGCGATCCCAACGGTCCGGATGCGGATGGCAAGCCGATGCCGCAGTGGGAGCCTTATACGATCGATGCGCCGTATGGCATGCTGTTCGACGATCAGGCGGAGTTCCTGAAGCAACCGCCGGGGGAGCTGATGCAGTTCCTTGTGCAACAATACTTCAAGCGGCATAAGGTGCTTGATGAATAACAGGCGGGCGAATGCTGCGCGCTGATGGCTGTGCTGAGCGGCGATTGCCGGCATGCGGATACGGCAATGGAAACCGTGCGTTGACGGCACCGGCGGCCAGATTTGTGAGACAGGATGCGGACGGGCCAGGTTTTGTATGAAGAATCATACAAAATGATCCGGATTTATGCGGACGGAACTGGTTTTGTGTGAAATATCATACAAAATTTCCGTTGTATAGGAATTCGAATCGTAATTTGTATGAAAATTCATACAAAAACATCCTTAATCGATCTTATGAGCCAGATTATGTATGAAACATCATACAAAAGTGATTGCTTCCCGCTTCATCGGAGAGATTCTGAACGATATTTCATACACGCCTGAGCCATGTTACAAGGAATTCGGCAGCTGGGCTGGTTCAAGCGATCTGCTGGCGGCCAGTTTTTGGTAGCTTTTCGGCGTCATTCCGGTATATTGCTTGAATTGACGACAGAAGTGTTCCACGTTCTGGTATCCGCATCTGATGGCGATCTCGGCGACCGTCTGGTTGCTGTGGGAGAGATACTCCTTCGCCAGTCTGATGCGATGGGCGATGACATCATCCATGCAGGAAATGCCAAATGCTCTCTTGTAGAGCGTCTGCAGATAGCCGGGACTCAGAGAGAGCTCTTCGGCCATCCTGGAGACCGTCCATTGATCACCCGGGTTCTTCTGGATGGCCAGACGGAGCTTGAGCAGGTTGTAGTATTGGGGCGGTATATCGTGCTGAACCCAGGATTCCAGCAGCTTGTTGAACAGTGTTCTGAGCAGGAAGTCGATGGAGGAATGTTTGAAGTCCCGATTGTAGTTATGTTCGATGGAGATTAACTCGACGAGCTTGTGGCAGTAATCCGGATCCTGGACCGTAAACGGCTGGCCGCATGGCAGAGAGGTTTCGGTGATGTACGGTTCCTTCGTCTCGAAACGGATCCAGTCGTTGATATATTGATCCGTGCAAGACTTGTAGTAAACCTTCTGCAGCGGACGGTAGAGGATGGCGCTGTTCGCAGGATATTCCTTCAGCTCGCCCTGCACCCAGAAGATGGCCGGAGTCTTGGTGATCACCAGGAGCCAATGATACCCGACGGGGACGTCGATTTCGAAGTTGCCCGTGTGCACGACATTGCTCTCCGCGTAATAAATATGAGTCATCTGCAACCCTCCTTCAAGACAGAGTGTATCAAGCGTTGGTGCAGGCGGTTTGGCTCCGCTCATCAGGACAGGAGCCACTGCTGCTGTTGCCGCGCACCAACTTCCTGTCATCAGGACTGTCCATACCGTCATGCAGGATGTGTTGGAGAACGATCGCCTGGACATCAGGACTCGTATTCGATATGGTCATGAGGTGTTTTATGATAGAGGATGAGTCTGAAGCCGTTGGACCGACAACGACTTCGCATCAGGACTTGTCCTTATTGTAACATAATTGAAACTTTATGTAATGATCGTACAATATGAGGAAAAATGGCGGAAGCAGATGTCAGGTCGAATGACAGGCAACCATCCTGGAGGCGCAGCCCAAGACAAAAGGCGCACTGCGATTGTCTGCAGCGCGCCTCGTTCCGTTATAACCTTCTGCGTCTGAACGTCACGATGAAGACAGCGGCCAGTACCATCACGCCTAACGATATGCCGATCTCGGCATACTCGTTCGCGAGCTGTTCATCGGAAATCGTGGTGGATGACGCGATTCCTTGCCTGTTGCCCGGAAAGCCGCCTCCGCCAAAAGCAGGGAAATTGCCTTCGACTTGTCCATCCGCTCCTGCCGGAAATCCGGGGAAGTCCGGGAACTGCCCGTTGCCCATGCGGCTTAACGGGAATTGCCCATCGCCGTTTGGCTGTGTCTGACCGTCGATATGATCGTCCTGAGGGGCTTGGCCATTGGTGTTGTCGTCTTGCTGAACTTGCCCGTCGCCTGTCGGAAATGGCGGGAACTGTCCAACCCTCATACCCCCTGGCGGGATGGGGCCGTTGCCGCCGCCATCAGGCTGGAAACGAGCCAGAGCTGCCGTTTCGCCGGTGAATCGCGCAATGGTCACCTCATTCGCCTCGATCTCGCTGTTGTCATAAGCGGCCTGATTGCGGTCAGGTGCGGTTGGAACGCCTTGTTCGAGCTCTTGCATGAGCCTGGCCACATTCTCGGCGTTGGTGGACTTCAGGCTCTCGATGCCGCTCTCAAACTGCTCGTAACCATAGAATGGCCTTGGGTCCCGCTTGACATCATCGCGAATGAGATCCGCCCATTCGTCGACGCGCCTGTCAAACTGGTCCGTGGCGAGATAGCCTTCAAGCGCATCGCGAACGTACCCGGTGTATAGCTCCAGATATGCCGGGACCGCTAACAGCTTGTCGACCAACGGACGACCACCGGCAGGATCAAATACGGACATGTTGCCGCCGAACCTGCCGCCCCGACCGCCGAATCTCATGCCGCCCATGCCGCCGAACGCCATATTGTAGTCCCACGGCAGGATCGAGAAGATGCCATTCCGCTCATAGAGATAGTAGTTGTGCTTGTTCTGTCCGAGGTAGCTGTCCGAATTGTTCGTCACCACATTCAGCGCGATATAGTTCAACACGTTCTCCACATCAAGCACCTGCTCGTAGTCCGAACCGTTATTCAGCTCGTAGATCATATGGATCAACGCTTCTTCGTCGGCATGGTCGGATTTCTGCACCAGACCGCTGTACGACTCGCGCGAGTCATCGACCCAGGCGAGCTCCGTTCCGGCGCCCTGGATCGCTTTGTAGAGCGAGCCGGTCGAATCTCCAAACTGCCGTTCCAGGTAGGAAGCGCCGATCTGCTCGACCGCCAGATACAATCCCCACAATTCATCATTGATAATCAGGTTCACGTACGAATATTTCGGGGTGGGAAGTCCCATCTGCTCCGCCAGTTCATAGGCGAGCACTTCCCGCATATACGTCGGATCGCTGTAGCTGTTGTTCAGGTTGATCGACCTGACTCCATAGAGTGTCTGGCTCGAGATGTACTCGTCAAGATGCAGCTTGAAGCTGTAGCGGTCCGAGTCCGAGTTCACGACGCTCATCAGGCTCAGGTTGCCCTTGGTGCGGAATCCGATATTGGTCAGTCTGATGCCGTTGTATTCCACGGAAGCAGGTTTGATCTCCTCCGCCGCCGCATGGTTCAGGATATCCTGGAGAGCTGCTTCATCGATCGTCACTTTCACATCAATCACCTTGTCTTTCGGAAAAACAAGCTCATCCAGCTTCTCCTCCAGATAGGTGATGGAGCCGATTGCCGTGGCCTTGGTCTGATAACCGTCATCGTATACCGCATTCATCACCAGCGCCAGGGCGAGCAGCAAGGCGAACGAGCAGGCCAACGCTGGCAGATACGAACGTCTTCTCACGAGATGATCACCGCCTTTTTATGGAGACACATAATCTCCGTTGTAGCTGATCAGGACGGCATTCTTGACCCCCTGCAGCGCCTGAATGTCACTCACGAATG
>CALGAO010000035.1 GCA_937957685.1 uncultured Paenibacillaceae bacterium | reverse complement strand
AAAGCGCTACCAAGATTGGAGCTGAAGCATCGATTTCACCAATCTCAAAATTCTGCCCACAATTGCTTGACACACACACGGCTCCGTTGTTGCATTGACATTTTCGGAAGCCGATAATATAATAATCAATCAAAAGTGAAAAACGTCGTTCAATATTTTCCAGTTAGCGATTACACTCATTGTCATACGTCGTTTGCTGCTGATATATGAATAGGTATGTACCCATGACTCAGGGCCGTTTGTGCCGACCATCATGGAAAATCCCGAAGTGACAGGAGATCGGTAATATGTCAGAAAAAGAAGTACTTCTCACCCAGGAAGGACTCAAGAAGCTCGAGGAAGAACTGGAAAATCTCAAATCGGTCAAACGCCGCGAGGTCGCGGAACGAATCAAGATCGCGATTGGATACGGCGATATCAGCGAAAACTCGGAATACGAAGACGCCAAGAACGAGCAAGCCTTCATCGAAGGCCGCATCATTACCTTGGAGAAGATGCTTCGCAATGCGCGCATCATCAATAACGATGAGGTCGATACCGATACCGTGAGCATCGGATCAACGGTATTACTGGAGGACCTGGAGTTCGGGGACAAGGTGGAGTATACGATCGTTGGCACCGCCGAATCCGATCCGTTCAAGAACAAGATCTCGAATGAAAGTCCGGTAGGCAAGGCGATACTCGGGCAGAAGAAGGGATCGGTCGTTGACGTTCAGGTTCCGGCGGGCATCATCCAGTATAAAATCATCGATATCAAGAAATAATCCAAGGTGCAATGCAACCTGATGCATGTAAAAAGCTCCATACGGAGCTTTTTCTATGTTTCGCATGGCGCTTGGGTGGTCTGAAGATCGGCTGGGAACTGACATGAACAGTCCAGTTGTGCTAAAATCATCATGTCCATGGTCATGGCTGCGGTCGGTGCTGCGGTCCGATCTTTTTATGGCAACGGCAACGTGGCAGTGCATGGCAACAGTGGTGTGATGTCGGGCTCCGGCATTTTCAACCGTGCTGTGCAGGATGGGGCTCGCAGCTTCCGGCAGCGAACCCGTCCAACAGGGCATCGCATGATGTCAGCCGGTCTTCGGGTCGCTGCGCTTCGAGACGATCCGGCCATCGGACAGGAGTCGTTTTTCTTACAAGGCATTTAGGCCAATGGCATATAGTTAGGAGTTGAAGGTATTGAATCAGGAACTGGAACTGAATGAACTGCTGCAGGTGCGGTACAACAAGCTGGACGAGCTTCGCAAGCTGGGCTTCGACCCTTTCGGTCACAAGTATGACCGGACTCACTGGGCAAGCGGGATCCTGCACGATTATGGCGACAAGTCTGAGGAGGAGCTGGAGCAGCTCGACGTGGAGGTCAGCATCGCGGGCCGCGTCATGCAGATCAGGAGGATGGGCAAGGCCAGCTTCGCCCATGTGCAGGACCAGACCGGTCGGATCCAGATCTATGTGCGCCAGGATACGGTAAGCGCGAATGAATATGAAGCGTTCAAGCTGCTGGACCTGGGCGATCTGATCGGCGTCCGCGGCAAGGTGTTCAAGACGAGAACCGGTGAAACATCCGTCAAGGCGACTTCCCTTACCGTGCTCACGAAGTCTCTCTATCCGTTGCCGGACAAGTTCCACGGGCTGAAGGACGTGGAGCTCCGCTATCGTCAACGGTATGTGGACCTGATCATGAATCCGGATGTGAAGCAATCCTTCATCCTGCGTTCGAAGATCATCCAGTCCATGCGCCGCTATCTGGACGAGAGGGGCTATCTGGAGGTCGAGACCCCGACCTTGCATGCCATCGCGGGCGGGGCGGCGGCCAGGCCGTTCATCACGCATCACAATGCGTTGGATATGCAGCTGTATATGCGGATCGCCATCGAGCTTCATCTGAAGCGCCTGATCGTCGGCGGACTGGAGAAGGTATACGAGATTGGCCGCGTGTACCGCAACGAAGGGATCTCCACGCGCCACAATCCGGAATTTACGATGCTGGAGCTGTATGAGGCATACGTCGACTATCAGGACATCATGCGCCTGACGGAGGACATGATCTCCTATATCGCGCAGGATGTGCTGGGCACGAAGGTGATCCAGTATCAGGGGCATACGGTCGACCTGAATACGCCCTGGCGCCGGGTATCGATGGTCGATCTGGTCAAGGAAGCGACGGGCGTCGATTTCAAGCAGCAGATGACGGACGAGGAAGCGCATCGTCTGGCCAGGGAGCACCAGGTGCCGGTGGAGCCGAACTACACCTTTGGCCATATCGTGAATGCGTTCTTTGAGCATTTCGTTGAGCATACGTTGATCCAGCCGACCTTCGTCACGGGCCATCCGGTTGCGATCTCGCCGCTGGCGAAGAAGAACGAGGAGGACCCGCGGTTCACGGACCGCTTCGAGCTATTCATCGTCGGCCGCGAGCACGCCAATGCGTTCACCGAGCTGAACGACCCGATCGACCAGAGGGAACGCTTCGAGGCGCAGCTCCTGGAACGCCAGCAGGGCAATGATGAAGCGCACGAGATGGACGAGGATTTCGTCCGCGCGTTGGAATATGGCATGCCTCCGACGGGCGGCCTGGGCATCGGCATCGACCGTCTGGTCATGCTGCTGACCGATGCGCCGTCGATTCGCGATGTGCTGCTGTTCCCGCTGATGCGCGACCGGTCGCAAGACTGCCCCGGGGTTCACCCATAGCGGGTGTTGCCAGTGGAGTCGGGTTACTGAATCAGACGATATACGAGGCAGGGCGGCGCAGACAGGCGGCATCCTGCCTCGATTTTTTGCCGCATATCATTCAGGATGGACTGATGCGTCTTGTCACCCTTCCGGCGTTGATCATATACTGTATAGGGGTGGTTCCTTCCCCGCGCACGGCCGGGTGAACGGTTCTGCCAGACCGCACTCCGACCCATGCTGCAGCCTTTTGATTCAGGTAAAATTTACATGGCGGATTTCATAAAATTGGACTTGCATTGATGTGGGGTAGTATGGTATCTTAAAAAGGTCGCTGTAAGAAAGCGAATGAACTGAAGATCGATGTGGCGGCGTAGCTCAGATGGCTAGAGCGTACGGTTCATACCCGTAAGGTCGGGGGTTCGATGCCCTCCGCCGCTACCATAATCATCATCGGACAGACGTGGACGCTTAGCTCAGCTGGGAGAGCATCTGCCTTACAAGCAGAGGGTCGGCGGTTCGATCCCGTCAGCGTCCATCCGGAATCTCACCGCTTCGCGGTTCACCCCTCGGAGCGAATTCATAAGAGATGCGAGGCTCGGGGCACAAGCGATCTCCGTCAGCGTCCATCCGGAATCTCACCGCTTCGCGGTTCACCCCTCGGAGCGAATTCATAAGAGATGCGAGGCTCGG
>CALGAO010000034.1 GCA_937957685.1 uncultured Paenibacillaceae bacterium | reverse complement strand
CTTGTCGTGATCAGGCGAATCATATCTGCCGCACAAGCGGGTTGTCGTGATCAGGCGAATCATATCTGCCGCACAAGCGGGCTGTCGTGATCAGGCGAATCATATCTGCCGCACAAGCGGGATAACTCAAATCAATACTGCGGCACACGTGAATGCGGCACACGTGATATACCTCGATCAGTCTAAACGATCAGCGGCACGAGCAGATTGCCAGCATCAGGTGCAAGGAGCGGAGGCAAGCTGGTTCGCATCGGGGCTTCCACTGCTGCAGATCGAGCGGTTGGTAACATTCCGAAGATTGCCAGTTTTTCTGCAACTTCTTGTCATCCGGAGCGTCTATATTAACGCATGTTTTGTAGAATGATGGGGAGATTTGTGATAGATTTGTAATATACAGAAGATGGAGATGATGGGGTGAACGATGAAAAGATTTCCCGTTAAATTGAGCGTGATGGCGGCGTTGCTGTTCGTTCTGCTGATGTTGCCGACAGCAGTCAGCGCGTTGGACTCGCAAGTCGATCTCTATGTGGATGGAAAGCTCGTCGCCAGGAATTATAACGCCAGATTAATAGAAGACAAGCCATACATATCCCAGAGTTTCCTCAACCAGGAATTGTCCGTGCTGACCGTATGGGATGACAAGAGTCAGACATTGGCTCTGGAGCGCGGCAAGTACAAGGCACAATTCGTCCTGAATGAACGTTATGCCATCATGCAAGGTGAAACCGTTCGAATCGATGCGCCGCCGATCGTGCTGTCCAATGAGATCTATCTGCCTGCCGATGCGGTGAGCAAGGCGATGGCGCTGAAGATGACCTGGGATGTCGTCAAGCATGCTCTGCTCCTGTACATCCCGGTCGGTGACTGGACGCCGCCCTCGTCGCCCTCGTCGCCATCGCCTGCCGAGCCTTCAAGCCCGGCCACGGATACGGGCAGCGGAGGCGGACAGAGCGGGATGCCTGCGGCGAACCCGGGCGGCTCGCGCGATGGGGTGGAGAGCGCAGGCGGATCGACCGGCGGAATGTCGGCGATCGGTTCGATCCAGATCGTCGGCGATCAGGTCGTCATCAAGGCCGATGGGGCGATCCAGGCCAATACCTTCACGCTCACTGATCCGAACCGCATCGTGATCGATATTCCGAACAGCAAGCTGGGGACGATCCTGAACGGAGAGCCGTCGCAGCTGAACGGCCAGATAACCAGCACGCATCCGCATATCCAGCGCATCCGTTATGCCCTGTTCAGCGACAATCCGTCCCAGGTTCGGCTCGTCGTCGATCTGAACCAGGCGGTGCAGTATTCGCTCGTCCCGTCGAATGATCCGAACCAGATCATCCTCAACATCAGCAGCAAGTCATACGTCGTTGTGCTGGATGCCGGTCACGGCGGCAAGGACCCCGGCGCCATCGCCTACAGCGGCGCTTACGAGAAGGATTACACGCTGTCACTGACGACGAAGATCTATCAGCTGCTGCTGGAGGAGCCGTTCATCAAGCCTGTGCTCACAAGATCCGATGATACGTTCATCGAGCTGGATGAGCGTGCGGCGATCGCCAACCGGATCGATGCGGATCTGTTCCTGTCGATTCACGGCAATACCTACATACCTTCCGTGAGCGGCACCGAAACGTACTATTACAGCAGCGCAAGCAAGTATTTCGCTGACGTGGTCCATCAGCACGTGGTGGAAGCGACCGGCTTCCGGGACCGCGGCGTCAGGCAGCAGGATTACAAGGTGCTGCGACTTGCCAACATGCCTGCAACACTGGTTGAAGTCGGCTACATCTCGAACAAGGAGCAAGAGGAACTGCTGTACGACAGCAACTTCCAGGACAAGATCGCGCGAGCGATCGTGAATGCGATCAAACAGTATCTGCAGCTATGAACACAGTCCATGCCATGGCTCAATAACACGGAGAGGGGAACATGAACGAATGAAATTGCGATTGCAACGAACGGTCATCTGGATGCTTATCGTTATCCTGGCTGCAGGGGGAATGTCGGCCTTCGCGGCTACGCCGAGGCTGATCTTCCCGGATACAGCCACGCACTGGTCGCAGAAGCAGGTCGCGAAGCTGGCGGCTCTTGGCGTCGTAACCGGCAAGAGCGACGGCAATTATGCGCCGAATGACAACGTCACCCAGCAAGAAGTGATCGCGATGGTGGTTCGCCTGCTCGGCTCGGAGGAGGAAGCGAAGAACCTGACCAACGTCGGCACGTCGCTTCAGGTCGCAGAATGGGCGAAACCGTACGTGTTATATGCGCTTAGCAAAGGCATCCTCAAGCCAAGTGAGGAAGGGGTCAACAACGGCCATATTAATTGGGGAGAACGGAGCGCCAAGCGGGAATGGGTCGCGAAGATCATCGTGCGCGCTCTCGACAAGGAACAGGATGCGCTTGATGCGGCGAATGTTCCGACGTCGTTTAACGACAACGGAGATATCTCGGCCGATGCTCTGGGCTATGTGAATGCTGCGGTCAAGCTCGGCGTCATCACGGGCACCACGGACAATTATTTCTATCCGCTCAGGACGATCACCCGCGCGGAGGTGGCCAGCGTATTCGGCAAGGCAGCGTCCTACGTGAACAGCGGTTCAAATACGATCTCCGGCATCGTCGTCTCGATCACGAACGACCAGCTGCGGGTGAGGGACGCGCAAGGCACGATCCATGCGATCGCGCTTGCCAGCGATACGGCATACTATCGATATGACCAGAACCTCCAGGTCCTGAAGTCCGAGGTGCGGATCAATCGGCAGGTCTATGTCGTGACCAGCGACGGGGTCGCTGTCTATGTCGAAGTGACCGCAGATGAGGAGCCGACGGAGACGATCACCGGCGAACTGAAATCGGTCGATGCTTCTTCCGGCATCATCGAGATCGTCGTGGACAGCTCCGATGTCCAATATCTGCTGGCTCCATATGCTCAGGTGAACGATGAGGACGGCAGCGCCATCAGCCTGGAGCAGCTCGTGCCACGCAGCATCGTGGAGCTGAAGCGAAGCACCGTCTCGAGCAGGGTGATCGAGGTTACCGTCAGGAGCAAGCCGCTCAGCAAGATCTCGACAGGCGTGATCATGGCGATCAGCGACCAGGAGTTGACCGTGCGGGATAACAGCTCCGGCCAGGCGGAGATCTACCCGCTGGCTGACCAACTGTTCGTCTCGCACAAGGGCAAGGTTGTGTCCCTGTCCGATGTGGTCGTGTCCGACGTCGTCAGCTACAAGGTCGTGAACGGCTACGTTGCGGAGATCGAGATCACCGAGAAATACGTTCCTCCAGTGCAGGGCACGTTTATCAGCGTCGTGGAAGGCAAGCCTTCGGTCCTGAACATCCGCACCAGCGAAGGCAAACCGGCTGCCTATGACCTGGCCGACAACGTGACGGTCGTCCTGGACGGCATGGCGGCGCCTACGCTCGGGGACATCTATGTGGGGGACCTGCTGACGCTCACGCTGAGCTCGGAGGAGAAGGTCACCTCGATCCGCATCGAGAATCGCAATATCAAAAACATGCAGATGGTCACGTTGCTCGGCTATTATCTGGACCGCGGCTATATCTCGATCGATGACGGCAAGGAGCTGGGCTTCCTGCGCGTGACTGACAACACCGTCGTCGAAGTATACGGCATTGAGTACCCGATCGATCAGATCAGCCGTCAGTTGAAGGTGAACCAGCGCGTCGACCTGGTCGTTACTGGCGATTACGTGCAACGCATTCGCCTCTCGGACAGCTACACCGGAACGATCAAGGACTACAACCCGCAGACCCGCCGGATCGTGCTGAGCAATCCGGTGCTTGGAGATATCTCGCTGAATCTGAGTCAATACGCCTTCGTGGAGATTCTGGGTCAGTCCACCACATCGCTGACTGACGTGAAGATCGGCGACGAGGTGCAGCTCAGGCTCAGCACGGATCAGGCGACAGTGTCGATCATCATGCTGAAGAAGGTCGTGAAGTACAAGATCGACAGCATCAATTACGTCACCAGGTCATTGACGCTTCGCGATGACAGCAACAAGACCCAGACGATCTACCTGTCGAACTATGTGACCATCCAGGATCCTGGCAAGGCCTATCCGACGATCAATGATCTGAAGGTCGGGCAGACGGTAACCGTAACCTACTATGGGAAATCACCTGTGACCATCAA
This sequence comes from uncultured Paenibacillaceae bacterium, assembly GCA_937957685.1. Lineage (GTDB taxonomy): Bacteria > Bacillota > Bacilli > Paenibacillales > DA-C8 > Insulibacter. The sequence goes on along the minus strand of CALGAO010000034.1, from coordinate 36,464 downwards.
CATCCTGGAGTTCAGCTATGGTCAGCTGCAGAGCATCGATCGGATCAACAACAGGCTGATCATCGAGACTCCGGGTCAGAAGATCGTGCAGATCGATACGGCGAAGAACTTCGAGCTGTACAGAAACAAGGAAGCGATCGCGGTCACGGCGCTGCAGCCGGGCGACCGGATCAGCTTCGCCCGCGACAAGGAAGGCCACACCATCGCCGAGGTTGTGATCAGACAGTCGAAAACGATGAACAGGCTGGAGTCGAACAACCAGATCTCGTTCCTGTACGCAACGGGCGAGGTGGAAACCTATACCCTGTCGCCGAATGTGATCGTGCGCTCGGGCAACTCGCTGATCCAGCTGTCCGCCCTGAGCAAGAATGATCGCCTTTACGTCTATATCGTCAACAATGAGATTGTCGAGATCGAAAAATACTAGGATTGGGAAGACATGATATGAATCACCAACAGAAAGTGCGGCATATCCTGGACACGATCGCCCGGATGTTCCCGGATGCGCATTGTGAGTTGAACCACTCCAATCCGTTCGAGCTGACGATCGCTGTCCTCCTGTCCGCGCAATGTACAGACGAAACAGTCAACAAGGTTACGGCTGACCTGTTCCGCAAGTACAAACGTCCCGAGGACTATCTCGCCGTTCCGCTCGAGGAGCTGGAGCAGGACATCCGCCGCATCGGTCTGTATCGGAACAAGGCCAGGAACATCCAGCGCCTGTGTCAGATCCTGATCGACAAATACAATGGCCAGGTGCCGCAGCAGCATGAGCAGTTGGTCGAGCTCCCCGGAGTGGGCAGGAAAACGGCCAATGTCGTCGTGTCCAACGCTTTTGGCGTCCCGGCGATCGCGGTCGATACGCATGTGGAGCGCGTCTCGAAGCGACTGGGCCTTGCTGCCGAGGAAGATTCGGTGCTTGAGGTCGAGCGGAAGCTCATGCGCAAGGTGCCGCGCGATGAATGGACGATCACCCATCATCGCCTCATCTTCTTCGGCCGCTATCACTGCAAGGCGCAGCAACCTCAGTGCGAGGTATGTCCGCTGATCGACGTGTGCAATTATGGGAAGAAGCGCATGAAATCCCAGCCTCCTAGGCAAGCTACTACCAGACGCAAGAAGGAATAACCGCGCATCCAACAGGAGAGGTGGGATGTTCATGAAGTGCATATCCGTTTATACGGACCGATTCGATGTGTTCTCCGATATCTATGAGAAGATTCGGCAGACGAGTCTGGAGGAAGACGAGGAGACCGTCATCGAGGGAGTGGTGGTCAGCGAATCCGGAGAGGTTCCCAGCGATTATCTGAAACGAATGCGTTCCAGGCGCGATGTCGTGGTCATGAAGGACGATGACATCACGATTCTGCAGCGCGGCGAGCTGTTCGAGATCCTCTTGCCGGATGGAGACACCTATGTCCAATAACGTGAAGCAGGCGAGAGCCCCTTTCCCTGGCAGGCAGCCGGGAAAAGGGGCTTCGTTTTTTCCAGTCATTCGGCTGGATGGATCCTGCAAAAGTGACAATTGTGTGAAGAAAATTGAGGGATTTGCAGGATTATTGATCATGCAACAAGGTGCGCGAAGGTTTTCTGATGATATCCAAATTTACAGCACTTTCGGGTTCATTTTCGGTATTGATGGATGCTCGGAGCGATGTTAAGATTGCCAAATAACATATTCGAGGGAAGAGGGGCTAATGTGTTCAACGATCTCAAGGAGTATTATTGGAAACACCGATGGTGGCTCTACTGGTCAATCTTCTTCCTGGTGATCGCGACCGGGCTGGGAGTCGCTTATCCGTTTCTGTTGGGACGCCTCATCGACGATATCGATACGGCCAATTTTGATCGCGTTCCACACCTCGCCCTGCTGGTTGTCGTGTTCATCGTGGCGAAGGCGGCGATTCAGTATTGCCACGGCTTCACCGGTACGAGATTCGGCAACCTGATCGCCTACAACATGCGCAACACGCTGTACAAGAAACTGCAGTACTTATCCTTCCAGTACTATGACCGGGCGAAGACCGGCGATCTGATGTCGCGCCTCACCGGTGATCTCGACGGGATTCGCGGGTTTATGGCCTTCGGCTTCGCGCAATTCCTGAACGTGTTCATCATGGTTGGCATCGGCATGATCGCCATGGCCGTCATCGATTGGCGGCTGATGCTCATCGCCCTCATCCCCATGCCGTTCCTGGTGCTGAGGGCGCTGCATTTCGAACGTCAGATTCACCCGGCCTTCCGCGCGATCCGCATCTCGATGGGCAAGCTGAACACGGCGGTGCAGGAGAATATCGCCGGGGTGCGGACGGTGAAGTCATTTGCCAGGGAACCCTTTGAGGTGAACAAGTTCGTTAACGTTAACGAAGATTATCAGGACAGGAACATCCACGCATCCGGACTGTGGGCTCGCTTCTTCCCGGTCATGGAGTTCCTGGCGAATCTGTGCGTCGTCATCCTCGTGCTCGTCGGCGGCTGGTTCGTCATCAACGATACGATCCGGCTCGGTCAGCTGGTGACATTCTCCTCGCTGATCTGGTACATCATCGGACCGCTCTGGGGCCTGGGCTACCATATCAACGTCTATACGCAGGCGAAGGCCTCCGTCGAACGGATCAAGGAGATCACCCATCATCCGATCCACATCAAGGCAGCCGAGCATGCGATCGAGCTGGATCCGAAGACCTTCCGCGGCGAGGTGGAGTTCCGCAATGTCACCTTCAAATATCCGGACAGCGAGCCGGCGCTCAAGAACATCTCGTTCCATGCGAAGCCGGGCTCCGTGATCGGCATCCTCGGCGGCACCGGGGCCGGCAAGTCGACGCTCGTTCAGCTGCTGATGCGGGCGTACGACGTGAAGTCCGGCCAGATCCTGCTGGATGGCCGCGATATTCGCGAGTACACGCCGCAGAGCGTGCGCGAGAGAATCGGCTTCGTGTTCCAGGAGACGTTCCTGTTCTCCTCGTCCATCCGCAACAACATCGCATACGGTCGCAGCGATGCGACGATGGAGGACATCGAACGGGCGGCCAGGATCGCCTGCGCGCACGACTTCATCATGGAGCTTCCGCAGGGCTACGATACGATCGTTGGCGAACGCGGTCTCGGACTGTCCGGAGGGCAGAAGCAGCGCATCGCGATCGCCCGGGCGCTGGTGGTGGATCCGAAGATCATCGTGTTCGACGACTCGACCAGCGCGGTCGACATGAGAACGGAGCATGAGATCCAGCAAGCGCTGCAGAACGCGATGAAGGGCAGGACGACGTTCATCATCGCGCACCGCATCTCCTCGCTCAAGCACGCGGATGAGATCCTCGTCCTCGACCACGGCGAGATCGTGCAGCGCGGCACCCACGAGGAGCTGATCCAGGTGCCGGGACATTACCGGGACACCTACGATATCCAGTTCTCGGACCTGCCGGAAGAGATTCGCTACGGGAAGAAAGGGGGCGTTGTCAATGGGTAAGCAGGCCGCGCAAGATACGGTCAAGGCAACCGGCGCCGGACGGCAGGAAAGATTCGTCTACCAGGATGACAACGCCATCGAGAAGCCGTTCAACTGGAAGCAGATGAGCCGGCTGCTGCAATACATCCAGCCGTACAGGATCAAGCTGATCCCGGTGATCCTGGCGACCATCGTCGGCACGATCACGAAGGTCTCGATCCCGTTCCTGATCGGCTATACGATCGACTCCGCAATCAAGGGCAAGGACGCCCGGCTGCTCATGACGATGTCCGCCATCATCCTTGTGATGTTCTGCATCCAGCTCGTCATGAACAAATACCGGATCCGTCACATGAACATCATCGGCCAGAAGGTCATCTTCGACCTGCGCGCCGCCCTGTTCAAGCACATCCAGAACCTGTCGTTTCGCTTCTTCGACCAGCGTCCCGCCGGTTCGGTGCTCGTCCGGGTAACCAATGACATCAACTCGCTGCAGGAGCTGTTCACGAGCGGCATCGTCAACCTGATCATCGACATGCTGCAGCTGATGGGCATCGTCATCATCCTGCTCGTCATCAACTTCAAGCTCGGGTTCGCGGTGATGATCACCGTCCCGATCATGTTCTTCGTCTCGACGAAGCTGCGCAAGAAGATCCGTCGCGCCTGGCAGGATGTGCGGATGAACCAGTCGCGCATCAACTCCCATCTGAACGAAAGCATCCAGGGCATCAAGGTCACCCAGGCGTACACGCAGGAGCTGGAGAACATCGCCTACTTCGATCAGATGAATATGCGCAACCTCCGCTCGTGGAACCGCGCATCGGCGCTCAACCAGTCCTTCGGTCCGATCATCGAGGTCACTTCGGCGATCGGCATCCTGATCCTGTTCCTGTACGGTTCCTATCTCGCCCAGAACGAAGCGATGACGGTCGGCACGCTGGTCATGTTCGCCAACTACATCGGCAACTTCTGGGAGCCGATCAACCGGCTCGGACAGATGTATTCGCAGCTGCTGATCGCCATGGCCTCCTCCGAACGGATCTTCGAGTTCATCGACGAGCGTCCGGACGTGAAGGAGAAGAGCGATGCCGAAGAGCTGCCGCCGATCAAGGGGCATGTGGTCTTCGACAACGTCACCTTCACCTATGACCATACCCGTAATGCCCTGAGTGGCATCAGCTTCGAGATCAAGCCGGGGCAGGCCGTGGCGCTCGTGGGCCATACGGGCTCGGGCAAGACGAGCATCATCAACGCGCTGAGCCGCTTCTACGACGTCTCGGGCGGACGCATCCTCGTCGACGGCCGCGACATCCGCGATGTGACGCTGTCCAGCCTCCGCTCGCAGATCAGCATCGTGCTGCAGGATACGTTCATCTTCTCCGGCACGATCCGCGACAACATCCGTTTCGGACGCCCGGACGCCACGGATGCGGAGGTCGAGATGGCGGCGCGCGCGGTTCACGCGCATGACTTCATCGTCAAGCTGCCGCAGGGGTATGATACGCAGGTGGAGGAGCGCGGCAATGTCCTGTCGATGGGTCAGCGGCAGCTGCTGTCCTTCGCGCGGGCGCTCCTGGCGGATCCGAAGATCCTGATCCTGGACGAAGCGACGGCGAGCATCGACACCGAGACGGAAGTGAAGATCCAGGAGGCTCTGAGGACCCTGCTCAGCGGCCGCACCTCGATCATGATCGCGCACCGCCTGTCGACGATCCGCCATGCGGACAACATCATCGTCCTCGACCATGGCCACATCATCGAGCAGGGCAACCACGACGAACTGATGCGCAAGGGCGGCACCTACAAGGCGCTGATCGAGGCGCAATATGAATTTTTGGATGTCAACGTTGTGTGAAAATATGCTACACTAGAAACCGGTGATCTTCTGTGCGGGATGCGCAGGATGATCATCGGTTTTCTGTTGTTGATGAACCCATGCGACCGATGGGTCGCGTGACAAAATATAAACTAAACAGGCAGGGTAGGGGTAACAAGCAGATGGAGAGCGTCATGGAGATCGCGCAAGAATTGATGAATCAATTGTCTCAGATGCGAGTCACGATGGCTGGGAAGGGCGATGCGGAGAGGGCGGAGAAGATCGGAGATCTGCTGCGCAAGCTGGAGCGCCGCAAGGCGGACTTTACGTTCTGCGGCCATTTCTCCGCGGGCAAATCGAGCCTCATCAACCGGCTGTGCGGTTCTTCGATCCTACCCTCCAGCCCGATCCCGACGAGCGCCAACGTGGTGCTGATCGAGAACGGGGACGAGGATGTGGTCGTGGAGCAGGCGGGAATCGGCGAGAAGCATGTCACGCTGGCTGAACTGGATGAGGCGTGCCGCGATGGATTGGAGATCAGGCGGGTCCACATCCGCTATCCGGTGCCGCTCCTCAGGGACGCAGCCCGTCTGCTGGACACGCCGGGGGTGGACTCGACGGACGATGCTCACCGCAAGGCGACGGAGGACGCGCTGCATATGGCGGATGCGATCTTCTATGTCATGGATTACAACCATGTTCTGTCCGAGATGAATTTTCACTATATTCGCAAATTGTCGGAATTCGGCAAGCCGCTCTATCTGATCGTCAACCAGATCGACAAGCACCGGGCGGAGGAGCTCAGCTTCGCTTCCTTCCGCGACCGCGTCTACGAAGCGCTGGAAGACTGGAAGCTCACGCCGCAGGCTGTCATGTTCGTCTCCGTCAAGAAGCCGGAGGATGCGAACAACGAGTGGGATCTGCTGATCAAGCTCATCGAGAGGCTGATCGGCGAGAGTCATACCATGCTGACCGGAGGCGTGCTGCAGGCGGCGCTGCAGCTGATCCGGGAGCATGAGGAATGGCTCAGGGAGCAGCAGAAGGAGCTGCGCGAACGTCTGGAGCAGACGAGCCAGGCGCAGGCAGACCAAGCGGAATCGTCCGATGAAGCGGCGGACGAGTCGTCCCCCGGGCAGCTGGAGCAGGAGCTGCGGGCGTTGGATGAGGCGTATGCGCAACTTGCCGAACCTGCCAGACAGGAACTGGCGAAGATCCTGAACAATGCCAACGTGATCCCGGCACCTTCGCGCGATATCGCCCAGCAATATCTGGAGACGAAGAAGGCGGGCTTCCGCGTCGGATTCCTGTTCAGCGAGCGCAAGACGCAGGCGGAGCGGGAGCAGAGACGCAAGGCATGGCGCGAGGAGGTCGAGAGGCAGGCCGATGCGCATGTGCGCTGGCACGTCACGGATTATGTGAAGCAGCTGATCGAAGGCTGGGCGCTTCAGGGGGAAGCGGCTGAGGCTGCGGCCAACCTGCTGGACGGCCTGCATGTCCCGATCGAGGAGGACCTGCTGGAAGGTCTGGTGATCCCGGGCGGGCATTTCGATGACTCCTATACGCTGCAATATGCCAGGACTGTCGCCGAGGAGATCAGGCAACGCTATCGCAAGAAGCTGTGGGAGGTTCTGGAGCGGCTGCAGGAGATCCTTCGTCCGATCTATGAGGAAAGAAGGCGCAGCCTGAAGGGCCGACTGACCGAGGCGCAGAAGCGCGCGGAGGCGCGCGGCGCGCTCCGCCAGTTGGATGAAGAGATGCAGCGCTACGTCGACGAACTGCGGAGCTCGTTCGGCGACATGCTTGCGCGCGGAATCTTGCCGTCGTTAAATGAGCTGCACGGCAAACTGAATGTGGAGCTGAGGCAGGTGCGCCTGAGCCGCCGGCAACAGGCGGAGCAGCAGCCGCCGGCAGCGGCGGTCAGCGTGCAGCCGGACAGAAGGGAGGCAGGCGCTTTCGCTGGCGGATGGCATATCTCGCAGGGCGCCCAGGCGAAGCTGCGCGCCGCTGCGGCTCGCTTGCGTCAGGCCAGCGAGCTGCTGGACGGTCTGCCGATCTTCGACAGCTTCGCCCGCACGCTAAGGGAGAAGTCGGAGCGGCTGGAGCAGAACCGGTACACGATCGCCCTGTTCGGCGCCTTCAGCGCAGGGAAGTCTTCCTTCGCCAACGCCTTGCTGCATACGAGGGTTCTGCCCGTGTCCCCGAATCCGACGACCGCGGCGATCAATTCCGTGCTGCCGCCATCCAGCGACAATCCGGGCGGCTATGCGAGACTGTATTACAAATCGCCCGCCGCGATGGCGGCCGATATCCGTTTGTCGCTCGACAAGCTGCAGGCCAAAGTGCCGGCGGCGGATGAGGAACTGATCCAGGCGATCGAGCGAGCGGATATGAGCAAGGCGGCGCCGGGCGCCAAGGTGCATGTCGCGTTCCTGAATGCCGTGCGCAAGGGCTGGGAACGATATGGGCCGAAGCTTGGCACCGCTGAGCGGGTGGATACGGAGATTTACCGCCAGGCGGTGGCGGATGAGTCCCATGCCTGCTTCCTCGAATCGGTGGATCTGTATATCGACAGCGCCTTTGCGGAACAGGGCATGATCCTGGTCGATACGCCGGGAGCGGACTCGATCAATGCCCGCCATACCGGCGTGGCCTTCAACTATATCAAAAATGCCGATGCCATCCTGTTCGTGACCTATTACAACCATGCGTTCTCCCATGCCGACAGGGAGTTTCTGCTGCAGCTCGGGCGGGTGAAGGATACGTTCGCGCTGAACAAGATGTTCTTCATCGTCAATGCGGCGGACCTGGCCTCAAGCGAGGAGGAGCTGGCCGAGGTGGTCGAGCACGTGCGCAGCAATCTGGCCACCTTCGGCATTCGCGAGCCGCGCATCTATCCGGTATCCAGCCTGCGCGCCAGCGAGAGCCTGACGGCGGGAGATGCCGAGGGCTACGAGCGATCCGGCATGCGCAGGTTCGAGTCGGAGTTCTACCGCTTCGTGCAGGAAGAGCTGGCCGAGATGAGCATACGCAGCGGCGAGCAGGAGCTCGTGCGCAGCAGCGAGGCGCTGGCGGAATGGATCCGCACGATGCGGGAAGCAAGAAGCGACCGTAAGGCGCAGGCGAAGCGGATGATCGAGGGACTGGCGGCAGCCAGGAGCATGCTGGCGACTCTTGGCGAGACGCGGCGCATGGAGGACCTGGTCAAGGAGATCCAGGAGCTTATCTATTATGCGGCGCAGCGCGTCACCTTCCGCTACGGCGAGCTGTACAACCTGGCGTTTAATCCGTCCACATTTGCAGAGGCGGGCCTCGGTGAGAAGGACAAACTGTCGATCGCCTACAGGGAGTTGCTGCAATATCTGGCCTTTGACTTCAGCCAGGAGCTCAGGGCGACCACGCTTCGCATCGAGACCTTCATGAATCGCCTGCTCAAGGGCATCGAGGAGGACAGCGCCAGGCAGATCAGCGCATCGCTGCAGGGCTTCACGGCTGCTGAACGGAGCCTGCCGGAGTGGACGGCGCCGAACTGCGAGGCGGAGCTTGCGGAGGAGCAGGGAGAATGGAAGGCGGTCAGAGGCGCCTATCGCAACAATCGCCAATTCTTCGAGCAGGGAGGCAAGGCTGAGCTCAGGAACGAGCTGGAGTCGATGCTGCAGGAGCGCATCAGGCGGCTTGCCCAGTCCAGCCAGGAAGCATTCATCGAGCATTACCGAGGGGCCTTCCGGGAGGCGATCGCTGCCCTTGCCGCGCATCTGGAGGGTGAGGCCACCCGTTATGCGGAAGGCATGCTTGCGGCTTTCGAGTCGAACGATTCGCCGGAGCATGATGAGGAGCGCCTGCAGGCGCTGCAACGTTTGATCGCAGGCTGAACGCTTGCAATGGAAGCGAATCTGTTTATATACTTACAGAATAAAGTTCGTTGGGAGGAGCTTGAATGACAGAACAGCTGGATTTATTCACGGTGCCATCGCCGGATACGCCATCCGGCGAGAGCAGCTATGGGGCGGACGATATCCAGGTGCTGGAAGGCCTCGTCGCTGTTCGCAAGCGCCCGGGGATGTATATCGGCTCCACATCCTCGTCAGGTCTGCATCATCTGGTATGGGAGATCGTCGATAACGCCGTGGACGAGCATCTGGCGGGATTCTGCACGCAGATCGAGGTGACGATCCATGCGGACAACTCCATCACGGTCCAGGACAACGGACGGGGCATCCCGACCGCGATGCACAAGACTGGCATTCCAACCCCGCAGGTCGTATTCACCGTGCTTCACGCCGGCGGCAAGTTCGGCGGCGGCGGCTACAAGAAATCCGGCGGTCTGCACGGGGTCGGCGCCTCCGTCACCAATGCGCTGTCCGAGTGGCTGGAGGTGGAGATCTGCCGCGACGGACTGATACATAGGCAACGATATGAATATTGGGTGGACAAGGACGGCGTCGAGCACGTGGGAGAGCCGGTTACCGGGCTGGAAGTGATCGGCAAGACGAACCGGACAGGCACGAAGGTGACGTTCAAGCCTGACAAGCGCGTGTTCGCAGGTGGGATCGCCGTTTCGTACGATACCCTGGCCGAGAGGCTGCAGGAGATCGCGTTCCTGAACTCCGGCCTGACGATCAACATCAAGGATGAACGGAGCGGAAACAAGGAGACCTTTCACTACAACGGCGGCGCGCGGGAATTCGTCCAGTTCCTGAACGGCGACAGGACGACGCTGCATGAGCCGATCCACTTCTTCGGCGAGAAGGACGACATCGAGGTCGAGGTTGCCGTCCAGTTCAACGACGGCTATACAGAGACGATCGTCTCGTTCGTCAACTCGATCCCGACGCGCAGCGGCGGCACGCATGAGACCGGGTTCAAGACGGCGTTTACGCGGGTGATGAACGACTATGCGCGCAAGACCGGCCTGCTGAAGGAGAAGGACAAGAATCTGGACGGCGTCGACCTGCGCGAAGGGATGATGGCCGTCATCAACATCAAGATGTCGGATGTGGAGTTCGTCGGCCAGACGAAGGACCAGCTGGGCAGCATGGAGGCCAGAAGCGCGGTGGAAGCGGTCGTCGCGGAGCGCATGGCCGTCTTCCTGGAGGAGAATCCGCAGACGGCGCAGAACCTTCTGCGCAAGGCGATCCAGGCGGCCAAGGCGCGCGAAGCGGCGCGCAAGGCGCGGGAAGAGGTGCGCAGCGGCAAGAAGGGCAAGAATCAGAGCTCGAACTTGAATGGCAAGCTGACGCCGGCGCAGTCCAAGGACTTCACGCGCAACGAGCTGTTCATCGTCGAAGGCGACTCCGCGGGCGGCTCGGCGAAGCAGGGGCGCGATTCCCGCTACCAGGCGATCCTGCCGCTCAAGGGCAAGCCGATGAACCCGGAGAAGGCGAAGCTGGCGGATATCCTGAAAAATGAAGAATACAAGGCGATCACGGCAGCGATCGGAGCCGGCATCGGCTCGGACTTCGAGCTGACGGACAGCAATTACAGCAAGATCATCATCATGACCGACGCCGATACGGACGGAGCCCATATCCAGGTCTTGCTCCTGACGTTCTTCTATCGGTATATGAAGCCGCTCATCGACGCGGGCATGGTCTATATCGCCCAGCCGCCGCTCTACAAGGTGACGAAGAAAGGCGGCAAGACGCCCCAGGTTCGCTACGCATGGACGGACGAGCAGCTGCAGGGCATCATGAAGGAATTCGGCAAGAACGTCGAGCTTCAGCGGTACAAGGGTCTCGGCGAGATGAATCCGGAGCAGCTGTGGGAGACGACGATGAACCCGGAGACGCGCACGCTGATCCAGGTGCATATCGAAGATGCGGCCAAGGCGGAACGCCGCGTGTCCACCCTGATGGGCGACAAGGTGGACCCGCGCAAGCGCTGGATCATCGAGAATGTCGACTTTACCGAGTTTGAAGAATAGAAGGTGAGAACGTGAGCATACTCGAACAATTCCTGCCCGCTTATCTGGAGGAGCTGGTCGGCGACCGGTTCGGGCGGTACTCCAAATATATCATCCAGGATCGCGCGATCCCGGACGTGCGCGATGGCCTCAAGCCGGTGCAGCGCCGCATCCTGTACGCCATGTACGATGCCGGCAACACGCCGGACAAGCCATACCGCAAGTCGGCGAAAACCGTCGGGGACGTCATGGGCAATTATCACCCGCACGGCGACTCGTCCATCTACGAGGGCATGGTGCGCATGGCGCAGCCGTGGAAGATGGGCCATGTGCTGATCGACGGACATGGCAACTGGGGTTCGATCGACGATGATCCGCCGGCAGCGATGCGCTACACGGAGGCGAGGCTCTCGCCGATCGCGATGGAGCTCCTGCGCGATATCGAGAAGCGGACGGTGTTGTTCAAGGACAATTTCGACAACACAGCCAAGGAGCCGGTCGTGCTGCCGGCGCGCTTCCCCAACCTGCTCGTCAACGGCGTCAGCGGCATCTCCTCCGGTTTCGCGACGGAGATCCCGACGCATAACCTGCGGGAAGTGATCGATGCCTGCATCGCGCTGATGGATCAACCGGACATGTCGCTGGATGAGCTGATGAAGATCGTCAGGGGACCGGACTTCCCGACCGGCGGCATCATCATGGGCGAGGACGGCATCCGCGAGGCCTATGCGACCGGCAAAGGTCGCATCTATATCCGCTCGCGCACGGAGATCGAGACGCTGCGGGGCGGCAAGCAGCAGATCGTCATCACGGAGATCCCGTATCAGGTCAACAAGGCGCGGCTCGTGACAGCGATGGAGAACATCCGCCTGGAGAAGAAGGTGGATGGCATCGCCGAGGTGCGCGACGAGAGCGGCCGGGACGGCATGCGGATCGTCGTGGAGCTGCGCAAGGACGCCGATGCGGAGGGCATCCTGAACTATCTGCTGAAGAAAACGGACCTGCAGATCACCTACAACTTCAACATGGTGGCGATCGTCAACAAGACGCCGAAGCAGCTCGGGCTGAAGGAGATGCTGGAGGCCTACATCGCCCACCAGAAGGAAGTCGTCACTTACCGGACCGAGTACGATCTGGAGAAGGCCGAGGACAGGGCGCATGTCCTGGAAGGTCTGGTCAAGGCGCTCAACATCCTTGACGACGTCATCGCCACGATCAAGGCGTCCAAGAATCGCCAGGACGCGCAGAACAACCTCGTCAGCCGTTTCGGGTTCACCGAGCGCCAGGCGGACGCCATCCTCACCTTGCAGCTGTATCGTCTGACGAATCTGGAGATCCATGCCCTGGAGAAGGATCTGAAGGATATCATCAGGCAGATCGCCTACCTGAGGGGGATCCTGGAGGACCCGAAGAAGCTGCTCAAGGTGATCAAGGAGGAGCTGGCCGATATCCGCGACCGTTACGGCATCGACCGTCGTTCCGAGATCCGCGGGGAGATCGAGGAGCTCAAGGTGAACCTGGAGGTCATCGTCGCTCCGGAGGATGTGAAGGTGGCGCTGACCAACGAAGGCTACATCAAGCGGACGAGCATGATGTCCTTCACCCGCTCGGGCGGTGAAGTGGAGTCGACGGGCATGAAGGAAGGGGACTATCTGCGCTGCCTGTTTGAGGTCAATACGGTGGACAGCCTGCTGATCTTCACGCACAGGGGTCAATATTTCCATCTTCCGGTCCATCAGATCCCCGAATACAAGTGGAAGGATAACGGCACGGCGATCGTCAATGTCATCCCGATCACCAGGGAGGATCGCATCGTCAGTGTCATCCCGATCAAGGATTTCACCGATGAGAGCAAGAGCCTCGTCTTCCTGACGAAGCTCGGCCAGGTGAAGCGAACGCCGCTCGGCGAATACGCGACGAACAGGCTGACGGCGATCGCCGCCTGCAAGCTGTCGGACGGAGATGAGGTGATCGATGTGAAGCTGAGTTCGGGCGATCAGGAACTGCTGCTCATCAGCAAACTCGGCCAGAGCATCCGCTTCCGGGAGCAGGAGGTGAGCAGCATGGGCCGCGTCTCCGGCGGCGTGAGAGGCATCAATCTGGCGGAAGGCGATGAGGTGATCGGCGGCCTGTGGCTCGATGGCGATGAGGGGGAAGTGCTCGTCTTCTCGGACCGCGGGTATGCGAAACGCTCGCTGGTCGTGGATTATCCGCAGCAAGGGCGCGGCGGCAAGGGCGTATCGACGTTTGAGTTCAAGGAAGGGAAGCGGGTACGCTCCAATGGTACGCAGCTCGTCAAGGCATTCCTTGTGAAGGAAGCGTATATGCTGTCCGTCGTGACAAGCACCGGTGAGGTCCAGACGGTTGACACGGAGCAGGTGCCGATCGAGGATCGCCGCGCAACCGGCAAGCAGGTCGTTTCCCTTGCGAAGGACCAGCAGATCCTCGACATCATCAGGTTAGCATGACGCGCGCACATCTGCCGACAGGGCCTTCAGCCCTGACGGCAGATGCCTGTCTGCCATCGCCCCGAACATCAACCGCACGTTATGAACAGGCGGAGCGGGATGCGGTCATATCTGCCATAGACGACGATGCCGGTAGTTGTGATATAATGGAAATGATCAAGACGGATGTCAGGGGGTAAGTGATGTATTCCGATCAATTCTCCAGGTTGTGGTTGACGCTTCAAAGTGACTATGAAGCCTATATGGAAAGGGAACTTGCTCCGGACCTTACGGAGGTGCAGCTTCACACTTTGGAACTTATCCTCGCATCTGATCGGGCCAAGCCCTCGGATCTGATCCCGCATCTGGATATCTCTCCCGCCGCGATCTCGACGCTGATCGATCGCATGGAAAGAAACGAACTGGTCGAGCGTGAACGGGACGAGTTCGATCGCCGCATCGTCTGGCTGAAGGTGACCGACAAGGGCAGACGCGCGTTTGAAAGAGGCGTGGAGATTCGCAGAAACTATTTCGCCGCAAGATTGAATGCGCTCTCGGAGCATAATCAGAAGCTGCTCTGCTATCTGATGGGCAAGATCACCCCGTCGCAGGGCAGTGAGGAGCAGACGAATCGCTCCGCGGAGATGTCCAATCAGGGCTCATGATCAACATCCGAATCTCTCCGAATCCGAAAGATGACGAATCGAACAAGACAAGGAAAAAGGCACGAACAGCTGGCGCTGCCAGTCTGTATCGTGCCTTTAGCAGGTTAATCGGACGATTCGGATACCGGAACGGCCATCGAATGAAGATGCCTGGTCATCTCTTGCAGGTAAGCGTCCAGCTTCTTGTAGTCGGCTTCCGTGAGCCACTTGTCATCCCGCTCCGACAGCACTTCCTCCAGCGGCAGGATGCGATAGTGACGCTTCGTCTGATCGCGGTACTTGTGCACCCAGGTCGGGATCGTCTCCACCACGCCCAGCTCGATCGTCTCCTCCGGATAGTGCTTCCGGATCGTCAGCTTGAAGATGACGCCCACATCGGTATACAGGGGCAGGTCATGCTCGGGTCCCTGGTTGGAGATGAAGTTGCCGAGGGAGTAGATGACGACTCCCTTGCGCGGGATTCCCTGCTCGTCCGCCGTTTCGACAAACTCATACGGCTGCACGAGATGGGTATGGCTGCCGAGGATGACGTCCGCGCCCCAACCGATCACCTTCCGCGCCAGCTCCTTCTGATATTTGCTGGGCAGGCGATCGTATTCATTGCCATAGTGGAGCAGCACCGTTATGACATCTGCTCCCAGCTCGCGCGCCTTGGCGATGTCGGCTTGGATCCGGTCTTCGTCGATCATATTGACCAGATATAGCTTGTTCTCCGGCACGGTGATGCCATTGGTGCCATATGTATAGGCAAGCAGGGCCATGTCGATCCCTTGCTTCGTGACGATCTGGATCTGCTCGCTTTCCTCCTGGCTCGCATTGGTGCCAACCGCCACGAGATTCCTCGCCCTCAGCTGCTCCAGCGTGCGCAGCACCCCATCCTCACGCTTGTCGAAGGTATGGTTGTTGGCGGTTCCCAGGATGTTGAAACCTGCGTTCACAAGGGCATCGGCAAGTTCGTCGGGGCTGTTGAACACCGGATATCCCGAATAACGATACTGCGGACCGGCTAGCGTCGTTTCCAGATTGCCGATGACCCAGTCACCGGTTTTCAGGATCGGCGCGACTTGGACATAGTTGTCATCGAAGGAGTAGGTCGCCGTAGTAACCGAATAAGCTGCTGTTAACTGCGGGTTATGAACCATGATATCGCCAACTGCAACGAGCGTTGCTTCAACCGTATAAGGCTGAGGCGGAGAATCCTGAGCTGGATCTGACGGCATGTCGTCTGACACATGGTCATTGCCGTCCGCTAAGCCATCTGCTCCTGATCCGGCGGATGTTTCCGCATCGCTAATATCCGTCCGTTGATTTGCATCGCCTGTCAGTTCGCAAGCCGCCAAGATGATAGACAATAGACATAGGATGATGAATACAATCAATGATCTTCTGCGCATAAAACATATCTCCCGGAAACGTTAATGATGGAAGTACCTATCAATCATACATGTGCATCGAGCGGTCCTTCAACCTGCCATGTACTATCTGACGTGATTGATGTCGAATAAGTTCCAGGGCATCGACTGAAGCGGCGGCTCGGCTGTGAAGTTCATTGGCTCCTTGCGAACCGGATGGGTAAAGGCCAAGCGATATGACCAGAGTGCGATGTTGTGCCCAACCTCTGCTTGAACCCGTCCATACCGTTGATCGCCGAAGATCGGACAGCCGATATGGGAGAGCTGAACGCGGATCTGATGCGGCCTGCCTGTTTCCAGCGTAATGCCGAGCAGGGAGTAGCCATCCGTAGTATCCAACAGCTCGTATTCAAGTACAGCACGCTTGCCCTGCTGATCATGGGCGGATGTGACGCTCACCATATTCGTGGAAGCATGTTTCACTAGATAGTGCTCCAATCGATCTGTCTGATGAGGCGGACGCCCATGAACGACAGCCAGATAGCGCTTATGGATGCTGCGAGTGCGCACATCATCGGAGAGCCGGGAAGCCGCTTTGGACGTGCGGGCGAACACCATGACCCCGCCGACCGGCCGGTCGAGCCGATGAACGAGTCCGAGGAAGACGTTGCCGGGCTTGTTGTACCTCTCCTTAATATCTTGCTTCAAGATCGTCAAGATATCCGGGTCACCGCTTGCATCCTCTTGGCTCGGCATATTGGGCGGCTTCACCGCAACCAATATATGATTGTCTTCGTACAGGATGGGTATCAAGCCTGTTCCTCCCATCGGCCTAAGATACCTGCCGGCAATACGAGGCCGGATGCTGTTACCGGCAGTCCGATCTCGCCAGTCGTAATCGTACCTCCCAAACGGCGCTTAAGCGTCAGCGTCATGACATTGCGCAGCACGGATGGAGAGATCATCGTCGTATAAGAATTGATCAAGACGAACAACGGATTCGGCGCGAGGATCTCCATGCATTGTTCCACAAAGGGATACAGATCGTCTTCGAGCTTCCATGTTTCGCCTTTGGGACCTCTCCCGTAAGATGGAGGGTCCATGATGATCGCTTCATACTTGCGCCCTCGACGTTGCTCCCGCTGTACGAACTTAAGCACGTCGTCAGTGATGAAGCGGATCGTTCGATCTTGAAGCCCGGACAGTTCGACATTCTCCTTGGCCCACTGAACCATGCCTTTGGCTGCGTCAACGTGCACCACTTCTACTGCGCCTCCAGCAGCCGCTGCCAGCGTCGCACCGCCTGTGTAAGCGAACAAATTCAACACGCGGATCGGTCGGTTCGCTCCTCTGATCTTGTCCATGATCCAACGCCAATTGACCGCCTGCTCAGGGAATAACCCAGTATGTTTAAACCCTGTCGGACGAACGTGAAATTTCAATTCATCATAACGGATAGACCAGCGCTCAGGAAGCTTCCGCGTATATTCCCAGTGCCCGCCTCCAGCCGGACTGCGATGGTAGCGAGCAGCGGCTTGCTTCCACAGCCCTTGCCGGTCCTGGATCGGCCAGATGGCGAGCGGATCTGGTCTCCTCAGGATGATGTCACCCCAACGTTCCAGCTTCTCACCACCGCCAGTGTCGATTACCTGATAGTCTTGCCAATCATTTGCTACGAACAAGTTAGGCCCCTTCTTTCCAAGCATATCTTTACATAATTCCATTACATTCTACATGAATTGCGGCCTGATAATCCACTATAAGTAATCGTAACATGCGAATCGAATCGATCAAATGAACAAAAAGAGCGCAAGGACCAGCCCTGCACTCTTTCTGCATGCATACAATCGCGAACCATCAGGTCATTATTTGACATCGCCGCGATCACGGCCGCGCCCCATGATACCGGCCAGACCGATCAATCCCAACAGTCCGAGCCATCCCCAGTCTGTGCCATCGTCTACAGCATTTGCACGGTAATTGTTATTCAGCGTACGTGTCGTCATATTATTGTCCCAATCGGTGTTCCAGTTTCTCGTCGTCATGCGGTCGTTGAATCGGTCGTTGGTGTTGTACGCTCTCGTCCTGTTTATTTCGTTCGTCGTTCGGGTGTAATTGCGTTTCTTCAGCAGACCATCATCGTTGTTGTCCAGATCACCAACCCGATTCACGAATTGATTAGGTCGCATGGCATTTCCGTCATTGTCATCACTGCGGCCGGCTGCGAATGCCAAGTTAGGCATAGCCAGCAGCATAAAGGATGCAAGTACGGATAAGAGCAGCTTTTTCATCGTTCAACTTCCTTTCTCCAGAATATTTGTGTGGCTGGCCTTCCGACCATTATGATATCCATGTGCCTTTGCCTTATCCGTAGCAATATTTGCTCGCTTGATGCATTCGCTTGTCTGCTGACCCACGCCCAATTTCCGGGCCGTTGACACATCACAAACGCCTATGCATATGGTGTATGGAACCGACTAATCGACCAGCAGGGGTGGATGATGAATGAACGAGCTGCTCTATCAAGCGGACCCTGAGGCGGTCCAGGCGATCCATCGGATACGTGAGGCAGTGCATCATTGCTGCAGCGGATGCATGCACCGCAAGGTAAGAGTCCAGACGATTGACGGACATGTATATGAAGGGACCATTGCGGGGATCGATCAGAAGCATCTGTATCTGAGTGTTCCTCAATCAGAGTATGAACGGTTGTTCTACCCCGGATTCTATAATCCGGCTGCCAATGTGATCCTGCCGCTTGTCCTTTATGAACTGCTTGTGATCTCGCTGCTGGGATAATCGAGCATGCGAGTAGACCGGGTTGCGTTGCAACCTGGTTTTTTTATGCTTAAAGCGACTGCTTAAATGGCTTTACATACAAAACCAGCAACCTTAACCGCATATAGTTCGTTATTAGTATAGATTGAAAAAATAGGGTACAAGAAATCGCTTGATCAGGTATAATGGTATTGGTATACTTCTACAAGCGTGTGCTCAGATTTGATCATAATGCAAACAAATGGATGTGAATGTCACGTGGCTGAAAAACCAATCTATATTGTGCTAACAGATACGGGAACTTGGTTTACGCGCATGATTCGCATGTACACCAGAGCACCACTGAATCATACCTCTATTGCTTTTGATTCTGAGTTGAGAGAAGTGTACAGCTTTGGCCGCAAACGTCCAGGCAATCCGTTTGTTGGCGGGTTCGTGAAAGAGGATTTTTGCGGGGAATTGTTTCGCGACGCCACATGTGCTGTCTATATGTGCATGATTCAAGAGAAGCATTACAATCAAATCAGAAACAATATCAGAAGATTTGAGAGAGAAGCGCATCTGTACAAGTATAATCTGCTTGGCTTGTTTGGCGTGATGTTCAATATCAAGATTAAACGCGACTATGCCTTTTTCTGCTCTCAGTTTGTTGCTTTTCTGTTTGAACAGGCAGGGCTGAACATCGTGCCCAAATGCTCGTCGTTTACGAGACCATCGGACTTTGCGAACTCTGAATCTCTCGAATTGATCTATTCCGGTTATCTGCGGGATTATCTGCGTCAGTCGAACAGGAGTGCTGCAAACTCGAATGCTTCTTCGATCATGCTTGGCCATGTTCGATCGTCTGTATAAACCTTTAGACAAAGGAGATGGGAGATGTTACAGAGTATCGCAGATTTTCTTAAGGATTATGGGGCATTAGGCCTGGCCATCCACGCATTTATCGATGCGATTATTTTTCCGATTCCTGCATTTTTTACGCAAGTCTCGCTTAGTCTCGTCCATCCGCAGGATGCTTTATGGCTTGCAACAGCAGGTTTTCTCGCTTGTCTGTGCGGGACGCCGATCGGGTATCTGATTGGCAGACTCTTAGGCAAAGCACTTCTGTACCACATCCTTAAGAAGCAATGGATCGATGCTGCTACGAGGATGTTCCAGAAGAACGGTGAAGCTGCGATCCTCATCGGGGCATTTACCCCGATTCCGTTTAAAGTGTTTACGATACTTTCCGGCTTTCTGAACTTCCCGCTGTGGAAGCTGATGGTTTATGCCGCGATCGGGAGAGCGGCGAAGTTCTATATCGTCGGCGGATTGTTCTATCTGTTCGGGCGTGCCGCAGAAGGCATGGTGAAGGACGTTTCGCTGTACTTAACGGTGACCGTCGTACCGCTCTTGGTGATTGGCATCATACTGAAGCGGAGACATCAGAAGAAGAAAATGCTCAGAGAAGCACATGAGCAAGCTCAAGCTGCTGCTGCGGAATCTGATGCAACACTTCATGCAGAAGAAGCGGATCGAGCAGAAGGTGCTTCGCGAGCGGAAGGCTCAAGTCGTGCCGATGGACCATCGCGCGTTGCAGCTGCGATGGAACTATCCGAAGGCAAGTGATCTTCGTGTTTAAGGGCTGTTATGGAGACTGTTCCATAACAGCCCTTTTCGTATCTACAGCAGTTCATGCCTCCTGCGGAGAAGGACATACAGTACGGCGGCAAATACGGAACAGAGCAGAGAGAGTGCGGCGATCACCATAAATCCTGCCTGCATGCCGAACTTGATATCGTTGTCCCAGCCTTGTGCGGCTGCGAAGCGGCTGGCGATGTCGATGATGGCTCCGATGAGCAGATTGCCGAGTACACTGCCGATCCCCATCAAAGTGACGGTGAATGTGATCGCGGATTCCGTGCCGCGCGGGTAACGCTTGGCAAGGAGCGCCATCACGGTCGGATAGATCGGTGCAACGCCAATGCCTGCTGCAGCAAACAACACAGCTGCCTTACCGTTCAGCAGAATCCCGCCGATGCAGCATAGCCCAGCCAGCGCGGACAGGAGGATGATCGACAACAGATAGCCGATTCGGTCCGTAAGGGGCCCGAGCAACAGACGGGAGAGCATGAAGAAGAGGAAGAACAGAGACAACATGCCGGAT
Source organism: uncultured Paenibacillaceae bacterium (assembly GCA_937957685.1). Taxonomy (GTDB): domain Bacteria; phylum Bacillota; class Bacilli; order Paenibacillales; family DA-C8; genus Insulibacter. The sequence continues at coordinate 15,916 of CALGAO010000034.1, read as the reverse complement.
GCATCTTCGGTAGACCATTGGTGTGCCTTCTCTAGATAATTGACAAGCCAACTGCCGATCGACAGTTCTGCCACAACGCCGCAGGAGAGGATGAGTACGATCATCCAAGCGATTCGATCGCGGAAGAAACCTTTCAGCGGCAAGCGTTCTTCGGCCGTCTGGGCGCTCTCCGGAAACTTGCCATAGAGCGTTGGGATAACCGGGAGCAGAGACAACATCAGGAGGATCAGGTACATGCCCCGCCAGCCGAGATCGTGGCCGAACGCTGACCAGCCCATCATCGATGAGGCGAGGAGCGGAGCGACAGTAGAACTTAATCCGTAGAAAATATGCGACAGATTCATCATCATGCCTGTGTTTCTGGTGAAGATGCGAGCTGCCATAATGCCTAGCCCAATCTCCAGCATCCCGTTGCCTAGATACAGAAGAAAATAGGAGGCGGTTAGCAAGCCATAACTGGTGGATGCATACATCAGGATGCCAGATACGGCCATTGAGACGAAGGCGATGATGCCTGTGCTGCGGATTCCGATCCTCAGCGAGAGCCAGCCGGTATAGGAGCATGCGAGCAGGTAGCCAAGCGAGTTTAAGGAGAGCAGGAAGCCAAGTTGCAGCTCGCTCAGCGTGAAGTCTGTTTGCATGCGCGGCAAGGCAGGTCCCTTGATGTTCTCCGACAACCCGAAGATGAAGAAGCCGCCAAAGACGACGAGCAGCAGCAGGATATGGTTGGTTTTCGATTGAGTCTGTGTCCGTTGCATCGATGAATCAGGTTCCATGGCAGTCACGATCCTCCGTTGTTGTCATCAAGCGGCGTCTCCTACGACACCCTTAAGAAATCATAGAAATACTAGACATTATATCATCGAATCATGAATCGTCCAATCCATCCCGCAGTTCGTCATAACTCCGGTTAGGCACGAATACGATGAAGGTATAAGATAGGCCATCGAGCAGCCAGCAGGGGGAGTGGATGCAAAGTTGGAGAACAGACTGTCACCAATCGCTATATTAGGCATCGGTACTGCCGTGCCGCCTTATCGGATCGACCAACAGGACGCTGCTGAGCGGTTGGCCGATGCACTGCATGAAGATCGGGATATGGCTCGCTTCGCTAAACGTATCTTCCGCGGCTGCGGAGTAAGCACCAGGTACACCTGCGAGCCCAATCTATTGGAAGCTGCGCCAGATTGTCGATACATATCCGATGATCCGCCGACAACGAGCGAGAGGATAGCGGTCTATCGCCGTGAAGTTCTGCCGCTCGCCAAACAGGCAGCTTATCGCGCCTTAGCCGATGGGGCGGTTCATCCATCATCGGTGACACATCTATTGACAGTCAGCTGTACCGGCCAGTATCTTCCAGGTCTTGATGCGGAACTAGTTCGTGAACTGGAGCTAAGGGCGAATGTGAATCGTGTACCGCTTACTTTTACGGGTTGCGCAGCCGGACTGAGAGCCGTGAATCTGGCGAGGCAGCTTGCCATTGCCTCTACGGATGCCGTCATCCTCGTCGTCTGCGTTGAGCTATGCACCTTGCATATTCAACCTTGTCGCGTGCGTGAGGAACTGTTTGCGGCATCATTCTTTGGTGATGGCGCCTCGTCCTGTGTGATCGGCAGAGCAACTGAGCAGGATGTGAGGATCGTTCTGGAGGATGATCGCTCCGAGCTGCTGCCGAATTGTGCGCAAGTCATGACATGGGACGTAGGCAGCTATGGCTTCGATTTGTACTTGTCTCCTGATATTCCGAGACTGATTGGTCATCATGTGCGTGAGCGGTTGGAGACGTTTGCTGATGTTGCGAATACCGCATGCTGGGCGATTCATCCTGGCGGAAGAGCGATCATCGATGCCGTGCAGGAGACGTTGGAACTAAGCGATGAGATCACTGAGCCTAGCCGCCGCATCCTGCGCGATTACGGCAATATGTCTTCTGCGACTATCTTGTTCGTCATACAGGAATTGAAGCGAAGGTTCGTCTCTCAGGAGATCCCCGTACAGGATGGCTTGGCGTTGGCATTTGGCCCTGGTCTTACGCTGGAGATGAGCAGATTGACATTTAGGCGTAGTCAGCAGGACATCTCATATCGGAGGCAAGATCATGATCGGCAGTCTGCGTGAGAGAGATCAGCGTAAGGAATGGATGGATGAAGTGCGGGCTGGCCGTGAGCTGCAGGAAGCGTACCGCCACCTGCGGCGGCTCAACAAGATCTTCGGAGCATCTGCACCTGTGTTGTATGGAGTCAGGCAACTGTGGTCAAGTTTCGGCAAGCCGAATAAACTCACCGTCCTCGATATTGGCGCAGGCTCCGGTGATGTGAACAAGCAGCTCCTCCGTTTCGCGGATCGTCATCAGATCGAGATGCGCATCATCCTGATCGACCGGTCCGAAGAAGCTTGTATGGAGGCGCGGCAGTACTTTCACAGTGAACCCAGAGTGGAAGTTCGAAGTGGCGATCTAAGATCCATCCCGCCGCACTGTGCAGATATCGTAACCGCCTCACAGTTTGCCCATCATTTCTCTTCAGCAGAGCTTCCCGCTATGGTGGAACGTTTAGTCAGCATCAGCCGCTTCGGAGTCGTCATCAGCGACATCCATCGCCATCCGATTCCATGGGCAGCGGTCTGGCTCGTGACCAGACTCGTTTCGCGAAACCCGTTCATTCGTCATGACGGCCCACTGTCCGTTGCCCGGGGTTTCCGGGCTGCCGATTGGCGTGCGCTCAACGAAGCGTTGCCGGGTTATAACCTTAACTATGCATGGCGGCCATTGTTCCGGTACGCGGTTACCGTCAGCAGGCAGAACGGGTAGACATCGTTCATCTTGCCAGGACTCACCTTATTGAACGCTGGATGAACGGAGTGGAGTGTGATGACCTTGATCTACGACATATACGACGTGGTGGTCGCGGGTGCAGGATTGGCTGGCATCAGTGCAGCGAAGGCGTTGCAGGAGAGAGGATGGAGAACGATCTGCTGCGACCGACGCAGCTTTCCCCGACATAAAGTTTGCGGGGAGTTCCTCTCCCCAGAAGCAAAGTCCATCTTAGATGAACTAGGGTTGCTCAGCAGTGTGGAACTCCTGCAGCCTGAGCGGATCAACCATGCGAAGCTCTATATGGGACAAGGCCGGCCGATCCACTTGCCCCTGCCCGATATCGCCTACGGCATCAGCAGATATCGGTTGGACGCTGCCTTACATATGGCCGCCGCATCTGTTGGAGTGCAGATCGCGACCCGCACCTTGATCACGCGCATCCGCCGTGATGATGATCGATACTTGGTGGAGGCAAGACAAGGCGGTGAGCGGCGTTGTTTCGCCGCCAGAGCCGTAATCGGCGCATGGGGCAGCCAGCGTGTCCAGACGGATGCCTCGATCGTGCCAGACAGTTCGGAACCGGTCTATATCGGGCTCAAATCCCACTACACGAATCTGGCTCTGAAGCATGCCGTTGAACTGTACACGGTACCTGGCGGATACGTCGGCGTCGCTCCAATCGATGAAGGCAAGGCCAATGTTGCTGCTCTGATCCGCAACGACCGTGTACAGGGACCCGAATCGATCCTGGAGAAGCTGGAGTTCGCTGCTCGCGGCAATCGTTTGTTGCGATCGAGATTGCAGGGAGCGATGCCGGTAGAGACATCCCAGGCATCCGTTCATCCGATTGTCTTGGGCAAGCAGCCGCGCCTGTGGGATGAATCAGAGCAATTCCCGCTCATCGGAGATGCGGGGTTGATGATTCCGCCGCTCTGCGGGGACGGCATGTCGATCGCACTGTATACAGCCCGTGAATGTGCCTATATCGCTGACCGCTATCTGCGCGGGCTGATCGACCTGCAGGAATGGCGTTATCAGTATGAGCAGGCCGTGCATCGCAAAGTTCATGCCCCTCTTCGCTGGGGACGTCTCGCTCATCGCTGTGTCGTTCATCCTTGGCTGCCAAGAGTGCTTGGGCCAGCGATTCAATATTGGCCAGGCATCTCCAGACGGATCGTGCGAGCGACCAGATTGAATATTTAACACTATTAAATATCAGCAATCTGGATGACATAGATTGACGCAACATCTAGTTCTGACACCGCTTAAACTTTATGATGATGAGGTGGCTATTCGCGATGGGCATCGACAGGTTGGCCGCCAGATCGTACAAGCATGCCGGATGGGCACTCGTCCTGTGGCTCACTCTCGTCATAGGTTTTGGATATTATGCGCTTCAATTGCCCGATGAGCTTAGGAGCCACGGACTTACGCCAACCGGCTCATACGAAGAAGTGAATCGGATCATCAGCGAGCAGTTTCATCTGCCTGTAGATCCGATGATCATCGTGATCACGGCGAAGAGCTCAGCGAGTGAGGCGGAGTTCGCGCATGCCGTCCAGGAGACGGTCTCGAAGCTTCAAGGTGCTCCAGGACTGAAACAGATCATGCTGACGAGCGGGAGCAGCAAGAGGCAAGGCGAGGTCTATGTATTACTGGAATTCGCCCTGGCTCCATACGAGCAACTGCATATGGTTGATGAAGTGCGGAGCAGGTTGCCTCAGCTTGCTCATGTGGACATCAAGCTGACGGGCAAGCAGGTGGTGCAGGCAGATGTCAATGCAGCGAGCAGAAGAGATCTAACGCGAGCGGAACTGATGGGAATCCCGATCGCAGCGTTATTGATGTGGATCGCTTTCCGCGGTATCACGACAGCTGTTCTGCCGATCATATCTGGACTTGCGTCCGTCATCACAGCGATGGGCATCACAACGCTGGCAGGACGACACCTGGAGCTGTCCAATTTCGTGTTGAACGTGATTCCGATGGTGGGTCTCGCTCTCAGCATCGATTTTGCCTTGCTGATCGTCAGCCGCTTCCGTGAGGAGCTCAACGTTCATTCGGATGGACAAGCTCTGCTCGTGACGATGCGGACTGCGGGGAAGGCGGTGCTGTGGTCGGCAGCCTGTGTGCTATGCGGACTGGCTGGAGTTCTGTTCATCCCGTTGCCGATGTTTGCTTCTATCGCGATTGCTTCGATCACGGTGCTGTTAATCTCGCTGATAGCCGCATATACACTTGTACCAGCGCTCATGGCTGTCTTGCTGCCGTATATTCGCGCGCCAGGAGACGTTTCGAGCAATCGAACATCGCTCTGGCATAGCTGGTCAGCATTTGTCATGAAACGTCCTTTTCTAATCGGTATCTTGTCGGCAGTGTTGCTCCTCGTGGGCTTATCCCCGCTGGATCGCTTGCGGTTGGAAGTCCCGGATGCCACTTCCTTGCCACAGGCAGCTGAATCGCGCCTTGCCTATGAACGTTGGCTGGAGGGTTCCGGACTTCGCGAGCAATCGCTTATCTATGTTGTGTTGGGCGGCGAACATGAACCGTTGTCGAAGCAGCACCTCATGGAGGCTTATCAGATCGAAAGGCAGTTGCGCGGCGATCCAGAGGTGATGCAGGTACAGTCGATCTTCTCCCTTGCGGGCATGGATGGTGAACAACTGTATCGGATGCTAGAGAAACCGGAGTATCAGGATCGCTATCAGCGGATCTTGCAACGATCGATCAGTGGGAGTTATATGCTGTACGAAGTGACGCTGCGCGGCAGGCCAAACGATCGTCAAGTACATGAGTGGCTGAGGCGGTGGGAACAGAGAGGAGAGAGGGCGGAGCTGCCATTCCAGCTGGGCGGGGAAGCGAAGTATGTACAGGAAGTCCATGACACGATCTTCCGCCACATTCCTTATACGATTGCCTTCATCATCCTGATCAATTATGTGATCTTGTTCGCGGCATTTCGTTCGCTCCTGATCCCGCTGAAGACGATCTTCATGAATCTGCTTAGCCTTGGCGCCTCATATGGGATCATCACATGGATCTGTCAGGATGGGCGGTTCGGCATCGAGCCGGGCGGAATCGCGATCATGATCCCTGTCTTTATCTTTGGATTGGTGTTCGGGATCAGCATGGACTATGGCGTATTTCTCGTATCCCGCATCTATGAAGCGTACCGGGCCGCAGGAAACAATGATCTGGCCGTACGGCATGGGATGGTGTCCTCGGGGCGCGTCATCACGCTGGCCGCGGCGATTATGATCGCGGTCACGTTGCCGTTCTCCTTAGCCGATGTGGCTGGCGTCAAACAGCTGGGGATCGGCATCGCTGCGGCGTTGTTCATCGATGCGACCGTTATCCGCATGGGGCTCGTGCCGGTTCTGATGAAGCTGTTTGGCCGCTGGAATTGGTGGTCGCCCGTGTGACAAGGGGACGGGGGTTCTGTCACATCCATAACCCCCGTTATGAGGATCGTGAGTTCCTTAGGCGCCGGAAGATGGCTTCTTCGCCAGCAGTTGATTGATGCGCTCCGAGCTGAGCAGCATGACCAAGGCATATACGGCGATGAAATATGGGAAGATCGCGATCGTCGTTCGTCCTGCGATCCAGCCGAGCAACGGCGGCAACAGAGTGGCGCCCGTATAAGCCGCTGCCATCTGATAGCCCATGATCTTCTGCGAACGCTCGCGGCCGAAGCGTGCTGGCGTCTCATGCAACATACACGGGAAGATCGGCGCGCAGCCGATGCCCACGAGCATGAAGCCGGTGATCGTACAAGCGATCGGCAGAGGGAGCAAGAAGAGCAAGGTGCCGATCAGGACAAGGATCTGTCCAACTCGGATCAACGTTCGACTGGATACCCGCAGCGTGATGAAGCCGCTGATGAATCGGCCAAGGGTGATGCCCCCGTAGTATGTCGACACCCAACCAGCGGCAGCCGCTGCATCCATCTGCTTGACATTCACCAAGAAACTGCTGCCCCAGAGTCCCATCGTCGCTTCGACGCCGCAATAGAAGAGGAAGGACGACATAGCCAGACTGATGCCGTGTTTGCCCAGCGGAGCTCGGCTGGTCGCTGCAACCTCATCCTTGGTGTTATTCATGCTGTCACTTCTATTCATGCGCCTCCACAGCGGCAATGACAGGAGCAAGACTGCGACGAGTGAGAACTGGATGATGGCGATGGTGAGATATCCCGTTCTCCAAGCGCCATCAACCAGATAGGCGGACATGATGATCGGGCCGAGCGTAGCGCCAACCCCCCAGAAGGAATGGAGCCAGCTCATATGGCTTGCCCGGTAATGATTGGCGACATAATTGTTCAAGGCAGCATCGACAGCACCTCCTCCAAGCCCGAGAGGGATAGCCAAGATGATGAGCCAGATGAACGAAGGCGCGGCTGAGAACCCCAGCAGAGCTCCAGCCGTCAAGAAGGTGCTGAGCAAGGTGACAACACCTGCACCGAAGCGTTTGACGACGGCAGAGGTTAACAGACTAGAAGCGATCGTGCTGCCCGCAACGAACAGCGAGATGATTCCCGCTTGCTCGAAAGAAGCGTTGAGATCGTGCTGCATAATCGGCCAAGCGGAGCCAAGGACCGAATCCGGAAGACCAAGACTAATAAATGCGAGATAGATGATGACTAGAAGTGCTGTTGCCATGTGTGTGATAACTCCTCTGTGGTGAATTGGATTCGACATCAAGACATTTCAACTATTATACTATATACGGACTCACTGATGTAAACCGCAATTATAACTCCTCCCAGAACAATGGAAACCCGCCGATGATCTGACATTTCTCCTGCGCAACTGATGACAGCAATACCTTCAACAAACTAGTGACACTATCGGATCTTTCATGTTATTTTATGTCCAGGTAAATGCCAGGAACATGAAACCAAACTGACTTGTCACATAGGAGGCGAATCTGACGTGGAGCCAAGAAGAGCGAAGGAAATCCCGCATTGCCCGATCTGCGGATTCAAGATGGAGTGGTGGTTCGCCAAATGGAAGTGCTTCAATTGCGGGCAATGGAACGGCTGCTGCGGAGACAGCACCAGCGATCCAGGCGGTTTGTGGTGCGATGCAGAAGAAGAGAAAAGTTAGCAGATCATGTTCATGGAAGGATTCCTGTACAGCAACTGGATCGAGCTGAATGGGATGAAGAACCTGCTGAATTGCGGACGGATTGCGAGTTGGGTCACTTAATCTCCCGCTAATGAATCTGTTAAGGGGCGATTGAACGGATGATATTCTTTGATCTGGACGGTACGCTGCTGGACTTTAAGTCTGCGGAGTACTTCGGTGTGCGAACTCTATATCTGGAGAACAAGCAGCATCTTCAGATGAATGAAGATGTGTTTTATCAATTGTGGTGCAATGTTTCTTCTATTTATTACAAGAAATATCTAGATGGAGAGCTGACCTTTGCCCAGCAGAAGATAGAGAGAACGAAGGGTGTCTTTGCTGAAGCCGGCATTCGCCTGTCCGATCATGAAGCGGAGGCGAAGTTTCATACATACTTGAAGGGCTTTGAACATCATTGGAAAGCCTATGATGATGTCATCCCTTGCCTATATGCACTGAAGGGTCGTCGGCTCGGGATTATCAGCAATGGAGACCATGCCCAACAAGTGTTTAAGCTTGAGAGGATGGGCATTCGAGAGCATTTTGAGATCATCGTCACCTCAGGAGATGCGGGAGTGGCCAAGCCGGACGTTCGAATCTTTGAAATCGCTTGTGAGAAGGCTGGCTTGCCGCCGGAAGAGTGCTGCTATGTAGGCGATGACTTATATATCGATATACTCCCCTGTGAGAAATTTGGCATGACCGGCATCTGGTTGAACCGATATCAGCGTGCGCACGATGAACCCAACATTCGAATGATCGATTCATTGGCTATTTTGGGGAGTTATTTGTTGTAAACGTACGAATACATTTCTCCGGTCCCCATGACGGTCTTTGGTCAAATTACAATGCAAGGATATGAACCAATATTTCCGCAGGCGTCTATGTTCGCCTATTAATAACAAAAGCCTACAGGGTGGCGGCCCCGTAGGCTTTTGTTTCACGTCCTTGCGCTAGCGGAACGAGATGACGTTATTCGGAGAATATCCCCCTTATTACGATCACTAACGGAACGTGATGACGTTATGTCTCCAATTCGAGGGGGCGAACTGATCAAAATCTAAGAATAAAGCTTCTCCGTTCCGTTAGGAGTTCGTTATTGGACGATTTCCCACAAATAGAGGAATAACGTTCCGTTATGGCGATTGGAGCCGTATTAGGTCTTGTATCTTTCATTTTTTTGGCTTCTTTCGTGCTATTGGTTATACTGATAATAAATTGACATACGAGGGGGTGGTCCCATGACAACGAATAAGAAACCCAATAGATTAGCCAGGGAGAAGTCACCATACCTATTGCAACATGCATACAATCCGGTTGACTGGTTTCCATGGTCAGAAGAGGCATTCGAGATCGCAAGGCGCGATAACAAGCCCATCTTCCTCAGCATCGGCTACTCGACCTGCCACTGGTGCCACGTGATGGAGCATGAGTCGTTCGAGCACGAGGCTGTGGCGAACTTATTAAATGAACATTTCGTGGCGGTTAAGGTGGATCGTGAAGAACGGCCGGATGTCGACAGCCTGTATATGACCGTGTGTCAGGCGCTCACTGGACATGGCGGTTGGCCGCTGACGGTGATCATGACACCGGACAAGAAGCCGTTCTTCGCCGGGACTTACTTCCCGCGTGAGAGCAAGTATGGACGAGCTGGGCTCATCGATATCCTCGAAGCTGTGCGCAAGCAATGGACCGAGTCGCCGGATAAGCTGCTTCAGGCAGCCGACTCGATCACGGAGGAGATCACCCGCATCACGAGCAAGACGAAGCAGGGCGAGCTAAGCGAGCAGACGTTACGCCTGGCGCTGGAGCATTACCGAGAAACGTATGACGCAAGGTACGGAGGCTTCGGTCAGGCACCGAAGTTTCCGGCCGCGCATAATCTCTCCTTGTTGCTCCGCTTGTATCGAAGATATAAGGACCCGGTTGCGCTCGATATGGCGGAGAAGACGCTGGAGGCGATGTATCGCGGCGGGATGTATGACCATATCGGCTTCGGCTTCGCGCGATACTCAACCGATGAGAAGTGGCTCGTGCCGCACTTCGAGAAGATGCTGTACGACAACGCTCTGCTGGCGACCGCCTATATCGAGGCCTATCTCATCACAGGAACCGAGCTGTATGCGGATGTGGCGAAGCAGATCTTCACCTACATCCTGCGCGATATGACGCATCCCGAGGGGGGCTTCTACTCCGCCGAGGATGCGGACTCGGAAGGTGTGGAAGGCAAGTTCTATGTATGGAGGCCGGATGAAGTGAGAGACGTGCTGGGTGAGCGGGACGGTACGGACTTCTGTACGTTGTATGGCATCACGGAGGAAGGAAACTTCGAAGGGAGAAGCATCCCGAATCTGATCGAGCCTGGCATCTCAGAGAGTTGGTTCGACGAGACGCCGGTTGAGCTGGATGAACGGTTCGAGGCTTGCCGGCAGAAGCTGTTTGAAGCGAGAGAGAAGCGGGTTCACCCTGGCAAGGATGACAAGATCTTAACGTCATGGAACGGGCTGATGATCGCTGCCTTGGCACAAGGGTTCAAGGCATTTGGAGATCAGGCATACCGGGAGGCGGCAGAGGCAGCGGCAACTTTCATCGAGAAGAAGCTCATCTCGTCTGACGGCCGTTTGCTTGCCCGTTACCGGGATGGTGAGGCGAAATATACTGCGTATGTGGACGATTACGCATGTTATATCTATGGCCTCCTGGAGCTGTATGAAGCCACGTTTAACCTCGTCTATCTGGACAGAGCGGTGCAACTCTGCCGTCAGATGATTCGTTGGTACTGGGACGAGGAGCATGGCGGCTTCTATATGAACGCCCATGACAGCGAGCAATTGCTGACGCGTTTGAAAGAGTTGTATGACGGGGCGATGCCTTCCGGCAATTCTGTCGCTGCGTATGTGTTGCAACGGCTGGCGCATCTGACCGGAGACGATGAACTGAGCAGACTCGCCCAGCGGCAGTTGCTTGCGTTCGCTGGAGAAGTAAACCGATATCCGAACGGCTATGCGATGTTTCTGCATGCACTGATGTTCGCCATCGGTCCGAGCCGCGAGATCGTCATCAGCGGTGAACCGGACGATCCTGAGACGCGGGAGATGATCGCAGCGATTCGCCGCAGATTCCTGCCGCAGACAGTTGTCAGCCTGCATCCGCCTGGGGAGGCAGGAGCTGCCGCAAGTCGTCTGATGCCGGTGCTGGAGGGCAAAACACCCGTGAATGGTCAGCCCGCTGTATATGTATGTGAGAACTTCACTTGCCAGGCACCGGTGTCCACGCTCGCCGAGCTTGAGAAGTTGTTGGATGGCTAGGATCCATACGCATTTCAGATCAGCGCGGTGAGAGGATAACGGAGATGATGCAGATGAATGGAGAACGCAGGACATATCCGCAGGCGTATATCGAATACCTCGTGCAGTTTCATGCGGTACGGGATTACTTCGAATGTCATGAGATTCTGGAGGAATACTGGAAGGAGCATCCCGAGAGCCCGTATCGGGAAACGTGGGTGATGCTGATCCAACTCGCGGTCAGTCTGTATCACGAGCGGCGCGGCAACAGGACTGGAGCCGTGAAGTTGATGACGGGAGCGATAGGCCGTTTCAACGCATCGCATATGGAACAGCTCGGTGTGGATGGTCATGCGCTGCTGGAGAGGATGCGTAACCGTCTCGACGAGTTACGGTCGGAGGCAGCGGCGCCATTTTCGGACTTGAATATCCCGATCATCGACGAGGAGTTGGTTCAGCGCTGTGAAGAGAGAGCGAAGGAACTTGGGTGTACCTTCGGTCAACCAAGCGATATGCAAGATTCATATTTGCTCAATCGCCACAAGCTTCGTGACAGAGAGGCTGCGAGACAGGCCAGGCAGGCAGCGCTCGAGGAACGGAAGTCGCATTGATGCATAACGGTCAAAAATAGCTTGGATGAGTCCAGCAAGTACTGGAGGCATCCAAGCTTTCTTCTATGCACCACAATTCGACGTTTTAAACTTCTGGAATCTCCTGATTAAACAACAAGGCGACAAATTGCTCCAGCGTCAGCTGACCGAAGTAATGCTTCAGATCCACATTCCGAAGCTTGTCCGTTATGGCAGACTGCTCGTAGCGGGTGCCGCGCAGCAGATCCTCCAGTTCGGCCACATCGCCTACACCGAAGAAGTCGCCATAGATCTTGATATTCTCCAGCATGCCGTTCATGACATCGAGACGAACGTCGATGATGCCGGACGGGAATTTGTGCGCGTTGGAGATGTTGAACTTCGGCGACCGGCCATAGTTCCATTCCCAGGTGCGATAACGTGCTTCCGCGATCTGCCGAACATTGTCCCAATCTTGCTCCGTGAGCCGATATTGCGGTACATCCTGAGCCTCGCAATTGAACAGATACTTCAGCAAGGTCGCACGGAAATCTTCGATCGTCATCGACTGCATCTCCGGAGGGAGGAATTCCTTGATGTTCGCGACGCGGGCGCGTATGGACTTGGTGCTCTTGGACTCGATCTTCATCGGCTTCACTTTCAAAGCGGAAGCGACGTTGTCCATCGCCGAGTCGAATAGCAGCGTGCCGTGACTGAACATGCGTCCGCGTGTGGCGAACTGGGCGTTGCCGGACACCTTGCGCTCGCCGACCTGGATGTCGTTGCGGCCGGTCAACGCCGCGTCCACGCCGAGCGCTCGCAGCGCATCGATCACTGGTTGCGTAAACTTCGCAAAGTTGTGGAACGACTGGCCGTCGTCCTGCGTGATGAAGCTGAAGTTCAGGTTCCCCAGGTCATGATACACAGCGCCGCCGCCGGATAACCGGCGCACGACGTGAATATGGTTCTCGCGAACATATTCCTCGTTGATCTCTTCGATCGTGTTCTGGTTCTTGCCGATGATGATCGATGGTTCGTTTATGTAGAACAGCAGATAGGTCTCGTCCATCGGCAGGTTGCGCAGCGCGTATTCTTCCAGCGCGAGATTCAGAGTGGGGTCCGTGTTGCCCTGGTTATCGATAAACAGCATGTGAATCACTTCCGTTCATGGAGTATAGGCCGGATACCCGGCTTGTCTCGTGTGCAGACCGCATGCAAGTGCTGCTCAGTTAAGTTAACGACGTTAATCATCTAACTGTTCTTGTGAGAGGTGTTCGTAACCGTTGATGATCACATCCAACTTGCCCGTCTCCGGATGGATGAGCAAGCCATGTACAGCTGTGCCCGGCGGGAGCAGCGGATGATTGCGTATGATCTCTACGCTTCGCTTGACCCCGTCATGGACATCGTCAAATCCTCTCAGCCATCTGCGGAGATCGATGCCTGCACGCTTAAGCGTGGTCAGCATCTGCTGATCAACGCCACGCTCAATTGCGCTCTCCACGATCATCTCGGCGTTCAAACCGGTCATGCCGCAATCATGATGGCCGATGACGAATACTTCCTCTGCACTCAGCTTGTACAACGCCACGAGGATGCTGCGCATGACGTTGCCGAACGGCTGAATGACGATTGCCCCGGCGTTCTTGATGATCTTGGCGTCGCCGTTGCGAAGATTGAGGGCTCGGGGCAGCAGCTCGGTAAGTCGAGTATCCATGCAGGTCAGGATGACCATTCTTTTGTTGGGATAGCGATTGGTGAGATAATGTTCATATTCTTTGGATTCAACAAAATGATTATTATAAGCGAGTATTTCATCTAGTTTACGCAAGAGTTGATTCACCATCCTGTTCTCAAGGTACGAACTATCTGCGGTCTACAACAGGCAGATCGCTCGCGTAGATCTGGCTGTTGCTGGTTAAGCGGAAGGACCGCTTGTCCGGCTGATAGTCTAACGTAAGATGATCCTCATAGAACACCTCATGTCTCGGTTCATACACGATCATCGGCTCGGTGGCTGCCATCACATCGGAATCGAGCAAGCTGGATCGGTCCAGCATCCAGAGCGCAGGCACTCCGCTGACTGCACAGCCGCAGCCCTCCGCGTCATAGACGAGCTTAAAGATCGTATCCGATGATCCCGACAGGGCATGCAGACGGTCGGCTGCCGGACTTGTGATATGGATTTTCATGTTGCTTAACCTCCTTTAGGCGATTATATCACATTTGTTTTTTGCCGTCATTTTTCATACTATGTAAGTAGCAAGGCGAATATCGATTCTACCGAACACAGGAGTGATTGGATGTCAACATCAATTCGCGATCTATTCATGGAAAGAGTCAGGAAGATCAAGAGCTATGAGGAAGCGGTGAGCCTCATGCATTGGGATCTCCGCACAGGTGCGCCTCGCGCCGGAGTTCCGCAGCGGTCACAGACGATTGGTCTCTTGCAGACGGAAGCGTTCAAGCTGACGATCGCCGATGAGATGGACGAATGGCTTGCCGCACTGTCCCAACCAGAAGCATGGGAGCAGCTCACACCGATGGAGAAGCGACTGGTTGAGGTGATGAAACGCCGTTTCGAGCGGAGCCGCAAGATTCCGTCTGAGATGTTCCAAGCGTATGTCACGCTCGTATCAGAAGCCGAATCCGTCTGGGAAGAAGCGAAGAAGGCGGCTGACTTCGCCCGGTTCCAACCTTATCTGGAGAAGATCGTGGACTACAATCGGCAATTTGCGGAGCTGTGGGGCTACGAGGATCATCCATACGATGCGTTGCTCGATGACTATGATCCGGGAATGACTGTACATAAACTTGACAGACTGTTCGGCCAGGTACGGGAGAGTATCGTACCTCTCGTGGCGCATGTGAAGAACAGCCCGCAGCCGGACGTCTCCTTCTTGAAGCAATCGTTCAGCAAGGAACAACAACGTGAGTTCAGCACGTTTATTCTGAAAGAGTTGGGTTACGACTTCGATGCTGGCCGTCTCGACGAAACGGAGCATCCGTTTGCGATCGGTCTGAATCCGCGAGACGTGCGGGTAACGACGCGATTCAAGCCAGATGATCTGACGTTTGCGTTGTTCAGCACGATACACGAATGCGGCCACGCGCTGTATGAGCAGAATATCTCGGCGGAACTGACGGGCACACCGCTGGCAGAAGGCGCATCCTATGGCATCCATGAGTCGCAGTCACGATTCTGGGAGATCTTCATCTCCATGAGCCGTCCGTTCTGGAACCGGTACCTGCGCGAGCTGCAACGGGTATTCCCCGGCCAACTGGACGATGTGTCTGTCGATCAATTCTACCGGGCGATCAACCGCGCTGAGCCTTCTCTCATTCGCATCGAAGCAGATGAGTTGACTTACAATCTGCATATCATGATTCGTTACGAGATCGAGAAGCAGCTGATCGCCGGTCAGATCGAAGTGAAGGATCTGCCGCAGATCTGGAACGACAAGTACGAGGAATACCTCGGTGTAAGACCTAGCCATGACGGTGAGGGTGTGCTGCAGGATGTGCATTGGTCTGGCGGTTCGTTCGGCTACTTCCCATCGTATTCGCTTGGCAACATGTACGCCGCGCAGATCTGCGCGAAGATGAAGCAAGAGCTGCCAGACTTCACGGGGCTCGTGGAGCGCGGAGAGTTCGCGCCGATCAAGGAATGGCTGACGGAGCGCATCTATCGGCATGGTATGATGATGAAGCCGGAGCAGTTTATGCAGCAAGTAACAGGTGAGGAACTCGATGCACGCTACTTGATCGAGCATCTGCAGACGAAATTTGGCGAGCTGTATTCGTAAGAACGTTTGAAGATGACAACAGGCATCGCCAGACTTGCTGTCAAGTCTGGCGATGCCTGTTGTCTGTTGCGGGGGCAGCGTTGGGGCGTAGGTCAGACCGGAAAGCAGTCCAGCGTGTCCTCATGATCTTAACGGAACGAGGAGGCGTTATTTTGCCATTTACGCCTGTTCTGCCTATTCTAACGGAACGGAGGAGACTGTCTATTAATTGTGAATAAACCCGCCATCCCTGATTGCTGAATATCGCCAATTTTTGACCAATACCACCGTTTTTCTTAATATTTCTCCCAAATTCTCCATGTTTCTTGGT
>CALGAO010000033.1 GCA_937957685.1 uncultured Paenibacillaceae bacterium | reverse complement strand
AAGCTGCTGTTTGTTCATCGCCATTTCATCGACCCGGACTTTCGTCAGTGCCTCAAGGCGACTTTATTAATATATCACAGATCGCGAACCAAATGCAACATCTATTTTCAGGAAATGATTGGTTCAATCGATCGTCGCCTCAGAAGAGACGATGATTAATATACCACAGGATGCAAAACAAATTCAACATGAAAAACCTGGAATGGCCCCATAGACCCGGTCAAGCAGGCTTCATCAATCGCCATTGCTGCAACCCGCGCACGGCTCGAACCACAAAAACGCCAACTGCGGAACTCATCAGCTCCAGTCTGCGAATTCGGCTGCGTCGAGCATCCTGCGCGTGCAACCCAGTCCGGCTTCTTACTCCACTTTCCTGGATATGATCTCGGCAATGTGCAGATGCCGTTCAAGCGCAAGGTTGATGATCTTGCCCTTCACATTCACCCACGGCCGGGTCGGATTCGCATGATCCGAGTAGACGATCTTGCCGACCGAACCGTCATTCAGGCGAACGGTATAACCTAACTGATGCTGCGTATTGTTGTGAATGAACGGCTGCACGATCTTCGGATCCAGCTTCCCGAAGGAATCCTGATAAAGCTGCTCCAGCACCACATATAAAGCGCGCCCGTTCTTGTACCTGCTCGTTCTGGTCATCGCATAGAAAATGTCGGCAACCGCTACCACTTTGGAAAAAGTATGGATGGTGTTGCCTTTCAGCCCAAGCGGGTATCCCGAGCCGTCTTCCCGCTCATGATGCTGCAGCGCGGCCAGCTTCACCCCTTCATTGACGACGGGCAGGTTCTTTAACTTGTTGTAGCCGATAATCGTATGCTTCTTGACGATCTCCATTTCTTCCGGAGTCAGTGGGCCGGGCTTGTTCAGTATGGCGGGATCAATGGCCATGTTGCCGATGTCATGCAACAATCCGGCAAGGGCGATCGGCATCAGATCTTGCCTCGGCAGCTTGGCCCATCTGGCGATAATATAGGAGATCAATGATACCATGATGCCCTTGTGATAGACGTGATCGCCAACCTTTAGTTTGGACGGGACATAGGACAAGACATCCATATAGTCCATTCTCGGGATGATCGCCTCGAGCGCGCGGCGCAGTTCGGCGATGCTTTCCTTGTCAATGTCACCGCTATGGTTAAAGATCTGCTTCGTGATCTGGAACAACTGCTCATAATAGTATTCGAATACTTTGCCAACCGGGGGCTCCGGTCTGAAGAATGACTTGCCATGCGCTAACGATTCCGTTTTTTTGCCCGGTTCATGTTGGCCCGTTTCCTGCTTGGATACGGACGATTCCGCTGAGGTTTCGGATTCGATCCTGGTCCTGACATTGGCTCTTCTCGTCATCCTCGTTTCCTGATCAGCATGATGCGTATCCACCTTTCTCGACGAGGACCGGTCCACAATCACGTCCACCACCATAAACGCCTTCAACACTTCGATATCCCGATCCGTGAGAACCTTCCCTTTGTGGAACAGCTTGCTGCCCCTCTGCGTATAGACATCTTCCAACAATTGATCGCCCGACAGCAGCTTTCCCACCTGAACCAGAACCATACCATCACCTTCTTGCGTTAAGAATTTCTGAATGTTGATATGAGATATGATGCCTTGGAGAGAAGTTAATCTGAGAACCGATATGCAGACTAAAAGGGCCTATGACAATTGGCGTTATGGATTGTCAACCAGGCCCCTGGGTTGCATGCAATGCCGCATCTTCAGAGATTATTGCTGTCCTTCTTCCGATTCACCATCTTCAGAATCGCTCGCCCGGTCTACCTCGGTAACCGACGATACTTCGTCATCCTCACGAATGTGAATCAAGCGCACGCCCTGGGTATACCGCCCCATCTCAGATATGCCGGCAACGCTCGTTCTGATGATCGTGCCTGACGTCGTGATGATCATCAGGTCATTGTCGTCGTTCACTACCTTCAGGCCAACGACTCGGCCATTTTTCTCCGTGACATTGATCGTCTTGATCCCTTTGCCGCCGCGCGACTGAATGCGGTACTCCGACACAGGAGTGCGCTTGCCGTAACCTTTGGCGGTTACGATCAGCACATCGCGGTTAAGATCAACAACATCCATATCAATGACCTCATCGCCGTCCGAGAGCTGGATGCCCTTGACTCCCGTTGCGGAACGGCCCATCGTCCGGACATCTCCCTCGGAGAAGCGGATGGACATGCCCTCGGCGGTGCCCATGATGATCTCCTGCTTGCCGTCGGTCAGCTTGACACCGATCAGCTCATCGTCCTCACGAAGATGGATGGCGATCAGGCCGCCCTTGCGAATATTGACGTAGTCAGCCAGCGGGGTCTTCTTGACGATGCCCTGACGTGTGGCGAAGAACAGGTTCTTGTCCGAATCGAAATCTTCCACCGGTATCACGGCGTTGATCTTCTCTCCGGCCTCGATCTGGATCAGATTGATGATCGGCGTGCCTCTGGCCGTCCGGCCCAGTTCCGGAATCTCATATGCCTTGATGCGGTACACCTTGCCCTTGTTGGTGAAGAACATCAGATACTGGTGAGTGTTCGTGACGAACAGATGGGTGACGAAGTCGTCTTCCTTCGTGTCCATGCCGATGACGCCCTTGCCTCCCCGCTTCTGGCTGCGGTAGGTCGATACCGGCAGGCGCTTGATATACCCGCTGTGCGTCACGGTAATGACGACATCTTCCTGCGGGATCAGGTCCTCATCGAGGATCTCATCCTCAGCCGCCGTGATCTCCGTGCGCCGTTCATCACCGAATCTCTCCTTGATCTCGGTGAGCTCTTCGCTGATGATGTTCAGCACGAGCTGCTCATTGGCGAGGATCTCCTTGTACTCGGCGATCTTCGCCATCAGCTCCTGGTACTCCTCCTCGATCTTCTCGCGTTCCAGTCCGGTCAGGCGCTGCAGACGCATGTCCAGGATCGCCTGCGCCTGGTCGTGACTGAGCTGGAATCTGGACATCAGGCCATCGCGCGCGATCTCGGTCGTTCGCGAGCTGCGGATCAGCGTGATCACTTCATCGAGATTGTCGAGGGCAACGCGCAGCCCTTCCAGGATGTGCGCGCGCGCTTCCGCCTTGCGCAGTTCGTATTCGGTCCTGCGTCGGATGACGTCGATCTGATGCTGCAGATAGTAATAGAGCACGTCGCGGAGGTTCAGCACCTTCGGCTCGCCGTTCACGAGCGCCAGCATATTGACGCCGAAGTTCGATTGCATCGCCGTATGCTTGAACAGGTTGTTCAGGACGACGTGCGGATTCACATCCTTGCGCAGCTCGATGACGATGCGCATGCCATTGCGGTCGGACTCGTCGCGCAGATCGGTGATGCCCTCGATTCGCTTCTCATTGACGAGCTCGGCGATCTTCTCGACCAGTCTCGCCTTGATGACCTGATAAGGCAATTCATGTACGATGATGCGCGGCTTGTTGCCGTTCTCCTCGATCGTCGTCTTCGCCCGCATCGTGATCGTGCCGCGACCGGTCAGATAGGCCTGCTTGATGCCTTCCCGGCCCATGATATACCCGGCAGTCGGGAAATCAGGGCCCTTCACATATTGCATCAGTTCCAGCGGAGTGATGTCAGGATTGCGGATCAGCGCCAGCGTGCCGTCGATCACTTCCGACAGGTTGTGCGGCGGGATGTTGGTCGCCATGCCAACGGCGATCCCGGATACCCCGTTCACCAGCAGGTTGGGGAAACGCGCCGGCAGGACCGCCGGTTCCTTCTCCTCACCATCATAATTCGGCACGAAGTCCACCGTATCCTTGTTCAGATCGCGAAGCAGCTCCATCGCCATCTTCGACAGTCTGGCTTCCGTGTAACGCATGGCTGCCGCGGAATCCCCGTCAATCGAACCGAAGTTGCCGTGGCCCTCTACCAGCGTGTACCGAAGTGAGAAATCCTGCGCCATACGCACCATCGTCTCATATACGGCGGCATCTCCGTGCGGATGGTACTTGCCGATCACTTCGCCGACAATTCTGGCCGATTTCTTGAAAGGCTTGTCCGGAGACATGCCCAACTCGTTCATCGCGTACAGGATGCGACGATGAACCGGCTTCAATCCGTCCCGCACATCCGGCAGAGCTCTGCTCACGATGATGCTCATAGCATAGTCCAGGAAAGATTGACGCATCTCTTGGCCAATATCAACATCCTTGATTCTCGATTGCATATCGTCAGCCATGCGGACCTCCTATTATTTACAAGTCAGCCTCAACTTGAGCGCGACTGGTTTTGCGAACGTTGCGAAATTGTCGTTTTCCATCAAAGAACTTTCCTGCATGAAAATACATTATATCTATCCTATTATATTACTTTCTCAAAATAAGTACAATTAAACGACTGCCACGGTTCGTTTTCCACTGGCGCTTTCGCATCCTGCATTCCATGGCAAAAATACATCAGGATCCGGACAAGATTTGGCAGAAACCTGTCAACATCCTGTTCAGCTTTGTCCCATTTTATAATATGCTTAGAATAAAAGTACGTATCATGAGCTGGGAGAGTAAATACATGCTGCAAAATTGGATTATCGGCGTTATGGAATCTTACGGTTATGCGGGAATCGCACTCATCATCGCGATCGAAAATCTGTTCCCGCCCATCCCCTCGGAACTCATCCTGACATTCGGCGGCTTCATGACCACCACAACGAGCCTGTCCGTCATCGGCGTCATCATCGCCTCCACCCTCGGATCGGTCCTGGGAGCTGTCATCCTCTATCTGATCGGTCGCCTGTTCAACATCGATGTCCTGCAGAAGATCATCGACCGCTGGGGTCGTTTCCTCAGGGTCAAACCCGAGGATCTGGAGAAAGCCTTCAACTGGTTCAACCGTTACGGATACTGGACGGTATTCTTCTGCCGGATGGTGCCGCTGATTCGCAGTTTGATCTCGATCCCCGCAGGCATGGCGAAGCTGAGCTTCGGGCTGTTCCTGCTGTTCACCATCGCCGGAACGCTGATCTGGAATACCGTCCTCGTGTCGCTTGGCGCCATGCTGGGCGAAAATTGGGACAAGATCCTCCATTTCATGGACGTCTATTCCAATATCACCTATGCGATACTGGCTGTGCTTCTGATCGGATTCGTCCTGTACTGGTATCTGAAGAAAACCCGCAAATAATCCCCAATGAATCCTTGACGGGGATCACCCGCTGACATAAGCCCGATAAGCAAAAAGGTGCTTGTCGCCGCCATGCGGTACAGGCACCTTTCTGTATCTAGATATCCAGATTCCGCACAAATTTTGCATGTTCCTGGATAAAATCACGCCGCGGCTCGACGTTGTCCCCCATCAGAGTGTCGAAGATCTCATCCGCCTTCAGCGCATCCTCGATGCTGACCTGCAGCAGGGTCCTGCTCTCCGGATCCATCGTGGTCTCCCACAGCTGCTCCGGATTCATCTCGCCAAGACCCTTGTACCGCTGCACATTGGTCTTGCCCTCGCCGAATTCCTTCAGGATCTGGTCGCGTTCCGCATCGTTGTATGCATAGCGCACCACCTTGTTCTTCTCGATCTTGTACAGCGGCGGCTGTGCGATGTAGACGTAACCGGATTCGATGATCTGCCGCATATAGCGGTAGAAGAAGGTGAGCAGAAGCGTGCGAATATGCGCTCCGTCGACGTCGGCATCAGTCATGATGATGATCTTGTGGTATCTGGCCTTCGTAATATCAAAGTCATCGCTGATGCCCGTGCCAAGCGCGGTGATGATCGCGCGGATCTCGGCATTGGAGAGGATGCGGTCGAGTCTGGCCTTCTCCACGTTCAGGATCTTGCCGCGCAGCGGCAGGATCGCCTGGAAATGCCGGTCGCGGCCCTGCTTCGCCGAACCGCCTGCGGAATCCCCTTCGACGATGAACAGCTCGCTGATCGACGCATCCCTGGACGAGCAGTCAGCCAGCTTGCCCGGCAGGGAGCTGACCTCCAGCGCGGACTTGCGCCGCGTCAGCTCGCGCGCCTTGCGTGCAGCTTCGCGTGCCCGTGCCGCCTGCAGCGACTTCTCGAGGATCTTCTTCGCCGTCGTCGGATTCTCGCTCAGGAACTCGGCGAATTTCTCGCTGAACAGCGATTCCACGATGCCGCGAACTTCGCTGTTGCCGAGCTTGGTCTTCGTCTGACCTTCGAACTGCGGCTCCGGAATCTTCACCGAGATGATCGCCGTCAGACCCTCGCGCACATCATCGCCAGTCAGATTCGCGTCATTGTCCTTGATCGCATTGGTCTTGCGGGCGTAATCGTTGATCACTCTCGTTAACGCGCTCTTGAAGCCCGATTCGTGCGAACCGCCCTCATGGGTATGAATATTGTTGGCGAAGGAATAGATGTTCTCCAGATAACTGTCATTGTATTGCAGCGCGATCTCCACCTGGATGTTGTCCTTCATGCCCTCCATATAGATCGGCCGCTCATGCAGCGCTTCGCGATTGCGATTCAGGTATTCGACGAACTGGATGATGCCCCCCTCATACCTGAATACATGTTCCGTATCGGTGCGTTCGTCCAGCAGGGTGATCTGGATGCCCTTGTTCAGGAAAGCCAGCTCGCGAATGCGCGACTGCAACGTTTCGTAATCAAATTCCACGGTCTCCGTGAAAATCTCCGGATCCGGCTTAAACGTGATTATCGTTCCCGTCTCGTCCGTCTCACCGATCACCTTCAGCTCATACTGCGGCACACCGCGCACGAACTCCATCTGATGAATCTTGCCGTCGCGCTTGACCTGAACGGTCAGATGCTCGGACAGGGCGTTGACAACTGACACGCCGACGCCATGCAGGCCGCCGGATACCTTGTAGCCTTCCCCGCCAAACTTGCCGCCGGCGTGGAGAACGGTCAGCACGACTTCCACCGTGGATTTCTGCATCTTGGGATGCAAGCCTACCGGTATGCCGCGTCCATTGTCAATGACCGTCACGCTGTTGTCCTTGTGCACGATGACTTCAATATGCGTACAGTAGCCGGCCAACGCCTCATCGATCGAGTTGTCGACAACTTCCCATACAAGATGATGCAAGCCCTTGACACTGGTCGAACCTATATACATGCCGGGACGCTTTCTGACGGCCTCCAGGCCTTCCAATACCTGTATCTGACTCTCATCATACGTATTTTGAACCGATGTCATGACTTCACCTACTCTATTAATGTGGGGTTGTTGCTCCATGACGGACTAGATGATCTGATACAACCGTTTCTTCAGCGTTGACGATGAGATAGGAGAATAGAAAATCTGATCCCTGGTCACCACGATCGACTTGACTTCCTCTTCGCCAGCTGTTTCCACACGGTTATGTTCCTTGTTGTACTGCATGTACTGGCTGGAAATCTTCGAAGATTGCTCGATCGATATGTCAAATATGGCGATCAGCTCAGCAGAGCGGATCATTCGGTCACCGCCGATATGAATGTACATGCGATCACTCCTATCCCATTCACCTTGGCATTCGATGATTCCTTTATCTGATATGCACCTGACCGCCCTCTACGGTGTAGATGACGGCGTCATCCAACAGCTGCAGCTTGAGTGACTCGGTGCCGGTCGTCGTGATGAAGGTCTGCACCTTACTCTGAAAGGTCGCGATGAGCTGATTCTGTCTCGTCTGATCCAGCTCCGACAATACATCATCGAGAAGAAGCAGCGGATATTCACCGATCTCATGCCGGATCAGCTCGATCTCCGCCAGCTTGACCGATAAACCAACCGTGCGCTGTTGCCCCTGCGAGCCGTAGACTTGCGCATCCCGCTCATTGATCAGGAACTCCAGGTCATCGCGATGCGGGCCGACCAACGTGGTGCCTCGCCGAATCTCCTGTTCGCGCACCTGTGATAACTTTATCATAAACTGGTTAATTAATACAGGTTCATCGGCGCCAGGCTCGCATTCAAAGGAGGGCCTGTAGACAATCCTCAGCTGTTCCTCCCCCCTGGTGATGCCGGCGTGAATCTCCTGTGCCCAGCCTTGCAGCTGTGTTATAAATTGTTGACGTTTGCGAATGATTTTAGAACCGTACTCGGCAAGCTGTTCATCCCAGATGTCCATCATCATTTGACCCGATGGGGTCCAGTTCTTGAGCATATTGTTCCGCTGCGCCAGCACCTTCTGGTACTGCGTCAGGTGATACAGGTAGATGGGATACACCTGGCCGAGCTCAACATCAAGAAAACGGCGCCTGATCCCCGGAGCACCCTTGACAATCTCGAGATCCTCCGGCGCGAACATCACCGCATTAAGCGAACCAATATATTGACTCAGCTTGCGCTGCTCCAGACCATTGATGCTCGCTTTCTTCCCGTGTTGCGACAGCCTGACCTGCAGCAGCAAACGGCCGAGATCACGCTCTACTCCGCCCTCGATGATCGCTTGCTCCGCTTGCCAGGCGATCAGCTCCTTGTCCTTGTGCGTGCG
The DNA here is from genome assembly GCA_937957685.1 of uncultured Paenibacillaceae bacterium. Classification (GTDB taxonomy): domain Bacteria; phylum Bacillota; class Bacilli; order Paenibacillales; family DA-C8; genus Insulibacter. The sequence continues at coordinate 20,100 of CALGAO010000033.1, read as the reverse complement.
ATGGGATCTGGTGAGCGCAAGCACGTAGATCGCTTCCAGCAGATTCGTCTTCCCCTGGGCATTGGCACCAACGAACAGGTTCACCTGGTGATCCGTCCTCAAGGACAAGCGATCATAGTTGCGATAGCGGTTCAGATGAATTTCCTTCAGAATCAAGAGAGGTCCTCCTGCTGTTATCTGGCCGTGATCTTGAATTTCCCGAAGCCTTCTACAGCAATTATATCATTTTTGAACAACTTTTTCCCTCTTTTGTTTTCCGCCTCGCCGTTCACATATACCGCATTCTGCGCAAGAAAGGCCTTCGCCTGACCCCCCGTATCAATACAATCGGCCAGTTTCAACAACTGGCCAAGCGTAATATATTCCGTTGAAATGGCGATTTCCTTCATACAGCGTGCGCTCCTCAATTCGTCGTTCGGTATGGAAGTATCAGATGCAGCACCGACTTGTTGTTCTCCGGCGTCACGATGATCGGACTCATCGCTCCGGTAAACGAGATATGAACGCGATCATCGTCCATGACCTTCATCACGTCGAGCATGTATCTGGAGTTAAAGGCGATCTTCAACGGTTCGCCGACATAATTCTCAACCTCGATCTGTTCCGTTACCTTCCCCAGCTCGGAAGAGAAAGAAGAGATCTCGATCCGATGGTCATCGATCGATGCCAGGCGAACGATGTTCGTCTTCTCTTCCCTGGAGAGCAGATAAGCCCGATCAAGCGCATCGGTCAGCTGCCGGGTATCGATCGTGAATTCCGTCTTGAACACGGTCGGAATGATCCTCGACGTATCGGGATACATGCCGTCCAATATCCTGGAATAGAAGAGCAGGTTTTCCATGCGGAACAAAACCTGGTTGTCCTCAATCACGATATCGATCATCGCATTCTCATCCGGCAAGATCTTGCTCAGCTCGTTCAACGTCTTGGCCGGCACAACGATCGATTTGGTGTAGGCTCCAGCTCCTGCGTTCAGCATGACCTGACTGCTGGCCAATCTGTGTCGGTCTGTCGCCACGAACTTCAGGCTGTCATCCTGGATACTCCATAGGATACCCGTCAGAATCGCGGAAGTTTCATTGGTAGATGCGGCAAAGGTCGTCTGACGAATCATGTTGCGCAACACATCGCTGCCCAGATGCAGCATTTGCTCTTCGGACAGCCTCGGCAAGAGCGGGAATTCCTCCGGATCCAGTCCGACCAGCTGCACCTCGGTAGAGCCTGCGCGGATCATCGTGATGAAGTTATCCTGCACTTCAATCTCAATCATCGAAGAAGGGAGCTTCTTCACGATCTCGACAAAAAATTTGGCAGGTAGCACAACACTGCCTGCACGCTCCAGTTCAATGATGGTCTGATCATCCTTCACAGCAGGGATCACATTCTGGATCGTTATTTCCGTATCGCTTGCTGTCAGTGTCAATCCGGTTGCATTCGCTTCAAGCTTGATTCCACTCAGGATCGGAATGGAGGTCCTGGAGGAAACGGCCTTGGAAACGTGGGATATGGCCTCATTCAGCTCTTGCTTCGCGATATTGATCTTCATTGGTTCAACTCCCAGTCAAAAGTTGGTTCTAATTCGCTTCACGCAATCATATAAATGTATTTCATTCATTTCCGTAGCAGTAGTAGTAGGCGCTGTGATTATGTGAATATGTGGGCAAACCTCTTCAGAAACAAGGTTATCCACTTGTGGATAAGTTGTTGACAAGATTCGCCAGAGTTCCACACTTATCAACAACCTGGAACGGATCAGGAGATTCCCTTCATACTCTTGATCTTCTCGTTCAGATTATTGATGACCTTATAGAGTTCCTGATCTTCCTGGATCGCCTGGGAGATCTTCTCGTGGGCATGAATGACGGTCGTGTGGTCGCGCCCGCCAAACGCCTCTCCGATCTTGGGCAGGGAGAAATCCGTCAGCTCCCGCGACAGATACATCGCGACTTGCCGAGGGAAGGCGACGGCCTTGGTTCTCTTGCGCGCCTTGAAATCCTCGATCTTCATGCCGAAATATTCGCCCACCACCTGCTGAATATCGTGGATCGTAATGGACTTCGGCCTGCTCGCCGGAATGATGTCCTTCAGAGCCTGGGCGGCAAGGTGGGCGGTAATGTCCTCGTTGACGAGAGAAGAGTAGGCGATGACGCGGATCAGGGCGCCCTCCAGCTCCCGAATATTCGTATTGATATGATTCGCTATATACATGATCGCTTCATTGGGGATTTCCAGATTCTCAGCCTTCGCCTTCTTGCGCAGAATCGCCACTCTGGTCTCCAGGTCAGGCGGCTGGATATCGGTGATAAGACCCCATTCGAAGCGAGAGCGCAGTCGTTCTTCCAATGTGGGAATCTCCTTCGGTTGCCGGTCGCTCGAGATGATGATCTGTTTGTGGGCTTCGTGAAGCGCGTTGAAGGTATGGAAAAACTCCTCCTGCGTCTGCTCCTTCCCAGCGATAAACTGAATGTCGTCGATCAGCAAAATGTCGATATTGCGGTACTTCAAACGGAACTCTTCGCCGCGATTGTCCCGGATCGCATTGATGAATTCGTTGGTGAATTTCTCTGATGAAAGGTATAAAACACGACTCCGAGGATTATGCTCAAGTATGTAGTGTCCTATCGCATGCATCAGATGGGTCTTGCCAAGACCAACGCCGCCATAGATGAACAGGGGGTTGTACGCCTTGGCCGGCTGCTCCGCGACGGCGAGTGAGGCTGCGTGCGCGAAACGGTTGCCCGCCCCGATGACGAATGTATCAAAGGTATACTTCGGATTCAGCAGCTTGGCGTAGGATTCCTCGTGAACCTCTACTCTGGGCGGTTCGGGCTTGGGCGGCTGCGGCTTGCTGGGGATCGTCCGGGCGGCCTCAGGCTCGATGACGAACTTGACCTCCCTGGCCTCTCCGAACAGTTCGATCAGCGTATTTTTGATCAGTTGCGAATACTTGCCCTCAAGCCAATCGCGCGCGAATTCATTCGGTGCAAGGATCGTCAGCTGGGAATCGTCAGAGTGGATGATCTTCGTCGATTTGAACCACGTATCGAAGCTCGGCTTGCTGATTTTCGTCTGAATGGCGGATAAAACTTGTTGCCACAGATCGTGGATCTGGTCTTCCAATTTATGTTCACTCCTTCTCAGGCTTAAACGCGGACATGGGTGAGGATGTGGATAAATAATGCGAAGAAGAAAAAGAAATTTCAACTTTTGACGGTTGAAATTTGTCGATATTATTCACATACGTACATGGTTGAGGATAAGTATAATCACAGCAGGGGAATTTTGTTCACAATGTTATCCACAGTCTGTGTATAATTCAGTGTTCAAATCAGTTATTCACAGTGAAAACATCTTTATGATAGCAAAATAAGGCCGCGATTTCAACGGATTTCGTTAATTTATCCACAATCTCAATAACTTGTGGCTAACAGTTATCAACAACACTACATATTGTGAATAAATTGTTGATTGTTCGACAAGATTCGAACGGATGTGCGAAAAAGTTATTCACAGCCCTTTGGTTGACTGCGAAATACATACGTTTTTGTTGACTTTTCACAATCGTTTTGGTTAAATATTAAGAGGTGTTTTTTCATGCTGATTTCAGATTCAGATGAACCATAGGTCATTCAGATACCGATCTGTAATGTATGGGGTTTGGAGTAAGGAGGTGCGATCATGGGTAAACCGACATTCAATCCGAATGTGAGCAAACGCAAGAAGGTTCACGGTTTTCGTAAGAGAATGAGCACGAAAAACGGAAGAAAAGTACTGGCAGCGCGCCGTCGCAAAGGCAGAAAAGTTATCAGTGCATAATCCAAAAAGGCCACGGAAGTGGTCTTTTTCTATATCAAATCCTTCCCGTGAGCGGTGATCAGATTGCAGAAAGCGTACAGGTTGGCACAACGCTCGGATTTTAATAAGGTATACAAATACGGCAAATCGACGGCGAACCGTCAGTTTGTGCTGTATGTTCTAAAAAATGATGAAGTGGAGCATTTCCGCCTTGGCATATCGGTCAGCAAGAAGATCGGCAAGGCGGTGGTACGCAACCGGATGAGGAGAGTGCTGAAGGAGATCGTGCGCAACCTGGCTCCGCGCATTGAACCGCACCATGATATGGTCATCGTTGTCCGCAAGGCTGCTCTTGATCTGAGCTTCGATGAGATGGTGAGCAGTGTGATCCATGTATGCAAAAGAGCATCCATACTCAAGAAGGAAGGATAAGCACACGTTATTGTGAATGGCATGCGGCGGTTCCAGGATGGAAGTGGCGCCGGCTCGCCAATTGTTTTGAGTGGATGTGTTGCCAATTTATTTTCTTTCATATATGGATATGGTATAGTTGACATTGGCAGACTAGGACTTCGATTTAGGAGGAAAAACTTTGTTACAGAGATCTGTTCGCATACCACTACTCGTCATCGGGCTGCTTCTCTTTGTTGCACTCTTGTCCGGGTGCTCGACCAGCACGATCCCGACGATCCCTACGGAGGAACTTGCCCAGGGCGGGTTCTGGCAACGATATATCGTATATCCGTTTGCGCTTTCGTTAGATTTCTTCGCGGAACTGCTGTTTAACCAGTATGGACTGGCCATTCTGGTCATGACCATCATCATCCGCTTGCTGATCCTGCCTCTGTCGCTCAAGCAGTATCGCAGCTCCAAGGCGATGCAAGCGCTGCAGCCGGAACTGCTGAAGCTCCGCGACAAGTACAAGAACGATCAGCAGAAGTATCAGGAAGAGATGATGAAGCTGTACCAGAAGCACAACGTGAATCCGCTTGCCGGATGTCTGCCTATCCTGATCCAGATGCCGATCCTGCTGGCGCTGTACAACTCCATCATGTACAATCCGGCGATCCGCGGCGAACACAGCAATTTCCTGTGGATGGATCTCAGCCAGCCGGACAAGTTCTACATCTTGCCGATCCTGGCTGCGCTTACGACCTATATCCAACAGAAGATGATTTCCTCCCAGACACCAAATGCCGCCAACAACCCGATGAACGGGATCATGATCATCTTCCCGATCCTGATCTTCGTGATGTCCATCTCGTTCCCATCGGCTCTGCCGTTATATTGGGTATACAGCAACGTGTTCACGCTTGTTCAGACATACTTCATCTATGGGATCGGCAAAAATAACAAGAATGACCAGACTGTGAAGGAAGGCAAGGTCAAGAAGGAAGGTAAGGTCAAGGGAGGCAAGTCTTGATGAATAAGATTACGGTGACGGGCAAAACGGTGGAAGAAGCGATTGAAGCGGGACTTTCAAAGCTTCAGGTGTCCAGAGATCGGGTCGAAGTCGTCATCCTCGAACAGCCGAGCAAAGGCTTGTTCGGCTTGCTTGGATCCAAGGAAGCCAAGGTTGAGCTGACGGTCAAGCCGGATGCGATCGAGGAAGCCATGGAGTTCCTGAAGGAGATCGCAGAGTCGATGAAGCTGGACATTCACATCGAGCGTCAGGATACCTCGGACGGGGTCGTTCTGCAGCTGTCGAGCAAGGATGATATCGGCATCCTGATCGGCAGAAGGGGGCAGACGCTCGACGCATTGCAGTATCTCGTGAATGTGGTGTCCCATCGCTCGGGCAATGTGAATACGAGGATCATCCTGGATGCGGAGAATTTCCGTGAACGCAGACGCAAGACCCTGGAGGAGCTGGCCGCTCGCCTCGCCGACAAGGCGGTGCGAAGCCGGCGGGAGGTCGTGCTCGAACCGATGCCGTCACATGAACGTAAGATTATTCATACTTATCTGCAAGACCATCCGCATGTCCGATCGTTCAGCAAAGGCGAAGAACCGAATCGTCGCATTGTAATTGGCCTCAAATAGCAATAGCGTATTTTCCAGGCAATGACTAATCCTTTAGTCATTGTTTTTTATGAACGCGACCAGGAGAAACTGTTAAAAGTAAAGGGGGGAAATGCCGATGTTGGCGGATACGATCGCCGCCATCTCCACGCCGCTCGGGGAAGGCGGTATCGCCGTCATCCGCGTCAGCGGCGATGAGGCGGTGAAGCGGGCGGACAGCATCTATGTCGGCAAGCACTCTCTGGAGGAAGTCCCAAGCCATACGGTCCATTACGGCCATATCGTGGATCCGCGCAGCGGAGAACGGGTGGAAGAAGTGCTCGTTACGGTGATGCGCGCTCCCAGATCATTCACGAAGGAAGATGTGGTGGAGATCAGCTGTCATGGCGGATTGATCTCTGTGAATAAAGTGCTGGAGCTGCTGTTGCTGAGCGGGGTGCGGCTGGCAGAGCCGGGTGAGTTCACGAAGCGGGCGTTTCTCAACGGCCGCATCGATCTCACACAGGCGGAGGCGGTGATCGATCTGATCCGCTCGAAGTCGGATCGGGCCTTCTCGATCGCGCTGAAGCAGGTGGAAGGAAGACTGTCGAAGAAGATCCGGGCGATGCGGCAGGAGCTTGTCGAGGTGCTGGCGCATATCGAAGTCAATATCGATTACCCGGAGCACGATGTGGAGGAACTGACAAGCGCGTTTATCCGAGACAAGAGTGATGCCGTCATCGCCCAGATCGACGAATTGCTCGGCTCGGCGAGACAGGGGAAGATCCTGAGGGAAGGCATCGTGACGGCGATCGTCGGGCGGCCGAACGTCGGCAAGTCCTCCCTGCTCAATGAGCTGGCGCAGGAGAATCGGGCGATCGTAACAGATATTCCGGGAACGACGCGCGACGTGATCGAGGAATACGTGACGGTCGCCGGCATCCCGCTCAAGCTGCTGGATACGGCTGGGATACGGGAGACGAGCGATCTGGTGGAACAGATCGGCGTGGAGCGATCCCGGATGGCGCTCGCGGAAGCGGATCTGATCCTGTTCGTGCTGAATTACGGGGAAGAGCTCCATGACGATGACCGCCAGTTGCTGCAGCAGGTCAAGGATCGGCAGACGATCGTGATCGTCAACAAGACCGATCTTCCAGGCAAGCTGGATATGTCGGCGATTACGGAGATGTTCCCGGAGGAACGCATCGTGCGCATGTCGATCAAGGAAGGCAAGGGGATGAAGGAGCTGGAGACTGCGATCTCCGGCTTGTTCTTCAGCGGAGAAGTGGAGAGCCATGATATGACTTATATCAGCAATGTTCGACATATCGCTCTTCTGGAGAAGGCCAAACAATTCTTGCAGGATGCCATTGCAAGTGTGGATGCCGGCATTCCGATCGACATCATGCAGATCGATGTGCGCAATGCCTGGGAGCAGTTGGGCGAGATTATCGGCGATTCAGCGCCGGATTCGCTGATCGACCAGATCTTCTCGCAATTTTGTCTGGGCAAGTGAGCCCGGCGACGGCATGTTGTCCAGCATGTCGAGGCGGGCTCTGCCCACATGAGGAGGGTGTACCACATGCAATACGATGCCGGACATTATGATGTGATCGTGATCGGGGCGGGCCATGCGGGCTGTGAGGCCGCGCTGGCCGCTGCACGCTTGGGCTGCAAGACGCTGCTCATCACGATCAATTTGGATATGGTGGCATTTATGCCATGCAATCCGTCCATCGGCGGTCCCGCGAAGGGCCATGTCGTTCGGGAGATCGATGCCCTGGGCGGAGAGATGGGAAGGAATATCGACAAGACCTACATTCAGATGCGGATGCTCAATACCGGCAAGGGACCTGCGGTGCACGCCCTGCGAGCGCAGGCTGACAAGCTGATGTATTCGCATCAGATGAAGCTGACGATCGAGCGGACGCCGAACCTGACGCTGCGCCAGGGCATGGTGGAGAAATTAATCGTGGAGAATGGCGTCTGCAAAGGCGTCGAGACGAAGACCGGCGCCCAATATTTCTCAAAGACGGTCGTTCTGACCACCGGCACCTATCTGCGCGGGAAGATCATCATCGGCGAGCTGCAGTATGAGAGCGGTCCGAACAACCAGCAGCCTTCCGTCAATCTGTCGCACAATCTGCGCGAGCTGGGCTTCGAGCTGGTTCGCTTCAAGACAGGAACGCCGCCGCGCGTGCTGAAGGAATCGATCGACTTCTCGAAGATGGAGATTCAGCCGGGAGATGAGCAGCCGAAGTTCTTCTCTTACGACACAGTGGAGCCTCCTCCAGGGGAACAGCTGCCCTGCTGGTTGACCTATACGTCGAGCGAGACGCATGAGATCATCCAGTCCAACCTGCATCGCAGTCCGATGTTCTCCGGGGCGATCGAGGGGACCGGCGCCCGCTATTGCCCGTCGATCGAAGACAAGATCGTGCGCTTCGCCGACAAGCCGAAGCACCAGATCTTCCTGGAGCCGGAAGGGCGTTATACGTCCGAGTATTACGTGCAAGGCTTGTCCACGAGCATGCCGGAGGATGTGCAGCTGAAGATCCTGCACTCTGTTCCGGGCCTGGAACGTGCCCAGATGATGAGAACCGGTTATGCGATCGAATATGACGTGATCGTGCCGACCCAGCTCAAGCCGTCGCTGGAGACCAAGCTGATCGAAGGTCTCTTCACGGCCGGCCAGCTGAATGGCACATCAGGCTATGAAGAGGCCGGCGCGCAAGGCATCATGGCCGGAATCAATGCGGCCCGCAAGGTGAAGGGACTGGAGCCGGTCATCCTGAAGCGGTCCGACGGATACATCGGCGTGCTGATCGATGACCTGGTGACAAAGGGCACCAATGAGCCTTATCGGCTGCTTACGTCGCGTGCGGAATACCGGCTGCTGCTGCGCCATGACAATGCTGATCTTCGGCTCACCCCGATCGGCTATGAGATCGGTCTGATTCCGGAGGAGCGGTACCAGCGTTTCCTGCACAAGAAGCGCATGGTCGAGCAGGAGCTGGAGCGGCTCAGGACGACCAAGGTCAGACCGGAACCGCATGTGCAGGAACTGCTGGAACAGGCGGGAACGGTTGTCCTCAACAATGCTGTGGACGCCTTGTCCCTGCTGAGACGACCGGAGCTGACCTATGAGCATATCGAACGCATCTGTCCGTCTCCTTATGAATTGACCGCCGAGATGAAGGAGCAGGTGGAGATTCAGGTCAAATATTCGGGCTATATCGAGAAACAGCTGCAGCAAGTGGAACGCCTGCAGAAGATGGAGTCGAAGAAGATCCCGGATGATATCGTCTATGAGGAGATTCACGGGCTTTCAACGGAAGCAAGACAGAAGCTGGCGAAGATCCGTCCCCTTTCGATCGGCCAGGCTTCCCGGATATCCGGCGTGTCTCCGGCGGATATCTCGATCCTGCTCGTATACATCGAGCAATATCATAAAGTTTTGGCTGCGCGAGGATCCTGATGATGAGCGACCGGATGATCGATCAATTCAGAGTCCAGCTGCATGAACATCACATTGATGTGACGGATGCGATGCTGGAACAATTTGAGACGTACTATCGGGAATTAATCACTTGGAACGAACGGATGAATCTGACCGGTATTACGGAAAGAGAGCAGGTCTATATGAAGCATTTCTTCGATTCGGCCACGCTAGCTTTCTTTCTTGACATACCTGCTTGCCGAACACTGGCGGATATCGGCTCGGGAGCGGGCTTTCCCAGCATCCCGCTCAAGATTCTGTTCCCGCACCTGCAGGTGACCATCATCGATTCGCTCAACAAGCGCATCCAGTTCCTGAATCATCTGATCACCGCCCTTGGCCTGAAGGATGTCATCGCGCTTCATGCCCGGGCGGAGGAGGCAGGCAGACTCGCGCAACACCGGGAGCGCTATGATGTTGTGACGGCCAGAGCCGTCGCCAGGTTGAATGTGCTGAATGAATTCTGCCTGCCGTTCGCCAGGGTGGGCGGGCTGTTCGCTGCGATGAAAGGGACTCATCCGCAGGAGGAGATCGATGAGGGGACCTACAGCACGAACGTTCTGGGCGGCAGATTGCAGCACGTTCATGCCCTGCGGCTTCCCCTGGATCAATCGGAGCGGCATATCGTCGTCATCGAGAAGGTGAATCAGACACCAAGGGCATATCCAAGAAAGCCAGGCACACCGCTGAAACAGCCGTTAGTCAAGCCTTGAAAAGTGCAGCCTTTCCGCGATGTTTCACGTGGAACATCCGGACGGATCTGCACCGCTTCTGTATGGATATGAACGAGATGGAAGGAAATTACCGCTGTATAGCGAAATAAACTTAAGGTGCTTGACGAGATGATGCGGAGATTCTGAATATCGGATAGGTGATAACGAGATGAAAGAGCAGATTTCGAGGATTTTTGGCCTGGCTGATCGCCACAGCGCTGATGAAGTCAAGCAGCTGCCGGTTGCCGATATCAGTCCGAGTCCATATCAACCGAGATCCGTGTTTGACGAGGATCGTATCGATGAACTGTGTCAGACGATCAAGACGCACGGGATCATCCAGCCGATCGTCGTTCGACTTCGCGATGGCAAGTATGAACTGATCGCAGGTGAGAGAAGACTCCGCGCAGTGAAGAAACTCGGAATGGAGACGATACCCGCTATCATCCGTGACTTTAATGACTCTCAGACGGCTTCGATCGCTCTCATCGAGAATCTGCAAAGGGAGAACCTGACCTCTATCGAGGAAGCCTTGGCATATCAACAATTGATCGATATTCATCAATTAACCCAGGAGAGCCTGGCTCAACGCCTGGGCAAATCCCAGTCCACCATCGCCAACAAGCTGCGGCTCTTGCATCTGTGTGATCAGGTCAAGGAAGCTTTATTGGAAAGGAAAATATCGGAGCGGCATGCGAGGGCCTTGCTTCCTCTGTCTGAGGAGTTGCAGGTCAAGGTGCTGCAGGAGATCATCGCCAAGGATCTCAATGTCAAGCAAACCGAACAACGCGTTCAGCTGCTTGTGGAATCCAAAAAGAAAAGCAAGCCGAGACGGTTCTCGTTCTCCAAGGATATCCGGCTTGCGATCAATACGATCAGGCAATCCGTGGAGATGGTGACCGGCTCCGGCATGAAGGTCGACGTAGATGAAGCCGACCATCAGGATTATTACGAGATCAAGATCAAGATTCCGAAACACAGGCCATAAACGGAATGGAAGGTTTACATAGAACAGAGCAGCCTCTTGACACGATGTGTTGCATCAACTCCATGTCGTGAAGAGAGGCTTCTTATTCTTTCACATCGTTATCGTGATCATAATCAGTTCGGCAAGAAACGGATCGTATCACAAACAGGGTCCATGTAAATATATGAAAATATCAATGTAGCTTTTATTTCAAATGAATAGTTGGTATCATTAATTTGTGATGCTTTGAAGCAAGTGACCGGATATATGGAATGAAGCGATCGATTTGCTCATGGCCGGAATGGTCGGTTGATAGATCTCTTTCTCGTTGGTATATGGGCATGATCACGTCAGAATATGTCGATCCGTAGTCCGAGGAAACCACTCTCTCAGAGGCGTTTAAACGCATTTTATTTTTTTATAGACGACCATGAATACGTGACGTTTGATTTAAACGCAAATGAGCGGCGTAAGCATGTGATCTTTTATGAGGTGACGAAATTTGGCCAAGATCATAGCCATAACGAATCAGAAGGGCGGCGTCGGGAAGACGACCACGACGGTCAACCTGGGCGCTTGCCTGGCAACACTCGGCAAGAAGGTGCTGTTGGTCGATATCGATCCGCAGGGCAACACGACCAGCGGCATCGGGATCAACAAGGCGGATGTGCATTATTGCATCTATGATGTGCTGATCAATGATATTCATCCCAAGGACGCGATTGTGGATACGAACATCGATAATCTGAAGATCATTCCTGCCACCATCCAGCTGGCTGGTGCAGAGGTGGAGCTTGTTCCGACGATCTCCAGAGAACTGAGATTGAAGAAGTCGCTGCAGCAGGTTCGTCATCTGTTCGATTACATTCTCATCGATTGCCCGCCATCTCTCGGGATTCTGACGGTGAACTCGCTGACCGCTTCGGATTCCGTGATCATTCCCATCCAGTGCGAGTATTATGCCCTGGAGGGACTGAGCCAGCTGCTCAATACGGTGAGGCTCGTTCAGAAGCATCTGAATACATCGCTCCAGATTGAAGGCGTCCTGCTCACCATGTTCGACGCGAGAACCAATCTGGGGATCCAGGTAATCGAAGAAGTGAAGAAATACTTTCAACAGAAGGTGTACCGTACGGTCATTCCTCGCAATGTGCGGTTAAGCGAAGCGCCAAGCCATGGACAGGCGATCATCACCTACGACCCGCGATCCAAGGGCGCTGAAGTTTATCTAGAGCTGGCAAAGGAAGTGATGTCTGTTGAATAAAAAAGGCGGTCTTGGCAAGGGGTTGGATGCGCTAATTCCTTCATTAAGCATCAATGACGATGACAAGGTAGTCGAAATACCGCTTGCACAGCTCAGACCGAACCCTTATCAGCCACGCAAAACGTTCGATGAGGAAGCCATTCGGGAACTGGCGGAGTCCATCCGGGAGCATGGCGTCATTCAGCCGATCATCGTGCGGGAAGTGCTCAAGGGGTATGAGATCATCGCAGGTGAGCGCAGGTTCCGCGCGTCGCAGGTGATCGGCAAGGCGACGATTCCCGCCGTTGTCCGGTCATTCTCCGATCAACAGGTGATGGAGATCGCCCTGATCGAGAATGTGCAACGCGAGGATCTCAATGCGCTCGAGATTGCCGCCGCTTATCAGAATCTGATCGACACGTTCAAGCTGACGCAGGAAGAGCTGGCGATGAAGGTGGGCAAGTCGCGTTCGCACATCGCGAATTTCTTGAGGCTGCTGCAGTTGCCGGCGGAGATCAAGGAATATGTTTCACGTGGAACATTGAGCATGGGTCATGCGCGGGCGATCATCACCATCACCGATCCCAAGGTTCAGAAGGAGCTCGCCAGGAAAGCCATCGACGACAATTGGAGCGTCAGACAGCTGGAAGAAGCCGTGCAGCAGCTGCAGACGCGGAAAAAGCCGACGGCCAAGGTCAGCAAGGCGAAGAAGAGAGATCCGTTCATCAGCAGCGTGGAAGAGGAATTGCGAGAAATTCTGCAAACGACGGTGAAGGTGAAGCATGAGCGCAATCGGGGCAAGATCGAGATCGCCTATTATTCGATGGATGATTTCGAACGGTTGTTGGAACTGTTGAAACGTAAAGAAGCGTGAACAGAGAAAAGGCATGCCGCAAGGTGTGCTTTCTTTGGTCATACGGGCATCCATCACTCAAGCTGACGCTTGGGCCTGGTGGTTTGCGAGCCGCAGTCCGGGCTGAAATGCTTGCCGAATCAAGCCTTGCAAAGCAAGGCGCCAGCCAGTTATCTGCTATTATTATCGTAACGTGAGGGATCCGGGACATGGTCATCTATCTGGATAATGCGGCTACCTCCTGGCCGAAACCGAGATCAGTCAGTGAAGCGATGATCGAATGCATGGAGCAGTATGGAGCCAATCCGGGCAGAGGCAGCCATCGCATGTCCGTACAGGCGAGTCGGATCCTGTTCGAGACGCGGGTGAATCTGAGCAGGCTGTTTAACATCAGGAATCCGAATGACATCTCGTTCGCCCTGAACACCACGGCAGCGCTGAATCTGGCCATCAGAGGATTCGTCAGGAAGGGGGATCATGTGATCCTGACATCCATCGAGCATAACTCGGTGCGCAGACCGATCGAATATCTGAAGCGGACGATCGGGGTGGAGGTCACCTATGTGAATGCGGATGGGCAAGGGTGTGTGACGCCGAAGCAGGTGGAGGAGGCGATACGTCCCAACACGTCGCTGGTCGTCGTGAATCACAGCTCCAACCTGCTCGGGACGATCCTGCCCGTCGCGGAGATCGGCGAGGTATGCCGCAAGCACGGTGTCAAGCTGCTCGTCGATGCCGCGCAAAGCGCGGGAACGCTGCCGATCGATGTGGAAGCCATGTCGATCGATATGCTCGCCTTTCCTGGTCACAAGGGATTAATGGGCCCGCAGGGGACGGGAGGCTTGTACGTGCACCCGTCGATCGAGCTGGAACCGCTCATGCTTGGCGGCACCGGCAGCCAGTCGGAATCGATCGAGCAGCCGACCGTTCGCCCGGACAGGTACGAGTCCGGTACGCAGAACACAGTAGGGCTTGCAGGCTTGAATGCAGGTGTTAGGTATATACAGAATGAGGGCGTTGAAAACATCCATAATAAAGAGTGGCAACTGACGCAACGGCTCATCGAAGGGTTGATGCGGATCGACAAGGTCGCCGTGTACGGACCTCCGCCAGGCAGCAACCGGACCGCGATCGTGGCCTTTAATGTGCAAGGGATGGACAGCGCTCAGGTGGCCCATATGCTTGATCGGCATTATGATATTGCGGTTCGGGCAGGCTACCATTGCGCGCCGCTCGCGCACGATACTGCGGGGACCCTGGAGCAGGGCGCCGTTCGTGCCAGTCCCGGATATTTCACCACCGAGGATGAGATTGACGCGTTGATTCATGCGGTACAGGATATTGTCAGACATGCGTAGACCGGGAGGAGAAAGCTTGGACCTGCTGACAGAATATAGAGACGTATGGCTTCTGGGTGCGGTTGCGGTTAACGGCATCTTGTTGATCCTGATCCTGATCCTGTTCGTTCGGGTATCCGCACTCAGGAAGCGATTGAGGGCATTGCTTGGCAATTCGGAGGCCAAGGATATAGAGGAAGCGATCATCCGGAATCATCAGCAGCTCGCCCAGCTGCAGGAGGATCAAGCGTGGTTGCGCAAGGAGCTCGGCTTGCTCGCGGAACAGTCGAGGAAGATGAAGGCGAAGGCCGCCGTCGTACGCTATAATGCATTCCAGGAGACCGGCAGTGACCTCAGCTTCTCCGTCGCCATCGTGGATGAGGCGGGCAATGGTCTGGTTCTGACCGGCATTCACCATCGGACAGAAACCCAGATGTACGCGAAGCCGCTGGAGAACGGTCGGTCGAAGTACCATCTGTCGCCGGAAGAAATCGAGGCGATCAATCAAGCTTTGCAATCGTAGCCGGAGCGGAACGGGCAAGCTGATAGGCCTGGTATAAGGATGAGGCGATCACTTCGGCCATATTAAAGACGATGCTGAGTCGGGTGTTCTGCAGGACGAAATATTCCATGAAACCCCCGACATTCACGATGCCGGTGAGATGGATATCGCCTACCGGGGGCAGATCCTTGTTGACGCCGGCGCCTGGCTTGACCGGACCCGTGCCGACCTGAATGTGGCCGACGCTCGAGGATTGGCCCAGGCACGCGTCAACGGCCACGATAAACGGATGGTGGAACTGCCGATCGATCTGATGCATCACCTCGACCAGATTCATCGCATGCACCGGCTGATTCAGCGTGCCGTACAGCTGCCGTTCATTGAAGCCGAACTGCAGCAGCCTCGAACCGACAATGGGTCCAAGCGCGTCACCCGTAGAACGATCGGTGCCGATGCACAGGATCACAATCTCACGGCTTGCAGGCGTGTCTGCGAAGTATGACGTCAGCCTCCTGCTGATCAGTTCCGGAGCATCAGACTCGGAGTAGGGAACCTTCAGAGGCTGATCGTTCCTGTACATGCCAAGCTTTAATGAAAATGGCAATCTTATCCCTCCGTTCGTCTTGCGTCGGAATCCTCATCCCGTTATGCTAGAGCATAGAACATACCCTATATGAATTCCGATTCAGCTCATCGAGCAGTGTTTCTAAACAGTATATGAAGAATAGCAGGGCGATATACATGGGGACGGCAGTTTGCCTGCAGATTGAATGGGGAGCTGCTGATCCGGAGCATCGGAGGACGTAGCATGTTGATAGCTTTTGATTCGACGCAGCAAGCGTTAAGAGCAGAGATGCTGCTGGAATATGCGGAGATCGAGATTGATATACTTCCGACGCCGAAGGAGATTACAGCCGGATGCGCGATCTCGATCGAATTCCCGGATGATGAACTGCAGAAGGTTGCCTCCATCATCCGGTCGGAGAGAGTGGAGATCAGGGGAATCTATATCCATCAGGGGCAGAGATACGCCGAGGTAGACTGGCAGGCTTGCTAGCAGGACATTATGGAATGCATAATGAATGCAGGGGGAGAAGGAGAAGATGGAGAAGAAGGTATATCAGCTGCACGATGTGGTGATGATGAAGAAGCCGCATCCGTGCGGGGTCAATGAGATGGAGATCATCCGCATGGGCATGGATATTCGCATCAAGTGCACCGGATGCAAGCACAGCATCCTGATGCCGCGCAGCGAATTTGAGAAGAAGATGAAGAAGGTGCTCCGTTCGGCGCAAGCTTCAGAACAAACGGAGTAAATCGTTGGAATGGTGTTGCAATCAGGGCGCAGGTTGTGATAAAATACGTTTTGTCCCGCTAGAACGGGCATACAGTATGGAAAGGTACCCAAGTGGTCCAAGGGGGTTGACTCGAAATCAACTAGGCGTCGCAAGGCGTGCGTGGGTTCGAATCCCACCCTTTCCGCCATACATACGAAGCAAGCGGTTCTCTGGCAGAGCCGCTTTTCTGTTGAGCAACAAGTCCAGCGCGGCTCATTGATAGATCAATAGGAATGATGAGAAACGGCTTCCATTCAGGGAGCCGTTTTTTCATGGTCGACGGAGGTTGTCGAAAGACCTAATCAGAGTGGAATAAATCCCAACGTACGTAACCTTACCGGATTGGGGCATCCCCTTTATACTAACGATGAATGCGGTTACAGAACCGCTATCACATTCTATTGTAAAAAGGGGAGGACACAAGTGAAACGAACTCTAGCTGCTCTTACAGCCATCATCTTGATGATTTCCTTGTTCGCAGCATGCAGCAGTGGTGGTTCCAATTCTGGCGGCGGTGGCACTACCGGAGGCAGCTCTTCAGGCGGAGGAGGATCTTCCGGTGGAGGAAGCTCGGAGCCAATCACGATCAATCTGTGGAGCTTCACGGATGAAATTCCGAAGATGACGGAAAAATTTCTGGAGCTCAATCCTGACCTGAATGTCAAGTTCAATACGACGATCATTGCCACGACTGAAGGCGCTTACCAGCCCGCACTCGACCAGGCGCTGGCAGCAGGCGGGTCGGAAGCGCCGGACATCTATGCGGCAGAAGCGGCATTCATCCTGAAATATTCCCAGGGTGATGCATCCGGCTTCGCTGCCAATTACGCGGACCTCGGACTTACGGACGACAAGGTGAAGGCAGCCGGCATCGCGCAATACACGGTGGACATCGGCACGAAGGATGGACAACTGAAAGCGCTGGGCTATCAGGCAACCGGCGGCGCGTTCATCTATCGTCGCTCCATCGCCAAGGATGTCTTCGGCTCCGATGATCCGGATACGGTGAAGAACGCAATCGGCCCGGGTTGGCAAAAGTTCTTCGAGGCAGCAGACAAGCTGAGAGCGAAGGGCTACGCGATCGTCTCGGGTGACGGCGACCTCTGGCACCCGATCGAGAACAGCTCCGACAAGGGCTGGATCGTCGATGACAAGCTGTATATCGATCCGAAGCGCGAGCAATTCCTCGACTATGCCAAGTTGCTCAAAGACAAGGATTATCACAATGATACGAGAGACTGGGAAGAAGGCTGGTTTGCTGACATGAACGGTTCCGGTCCGAAGCCGGTATTCGGTTTCTTCGGTCCGGCATGGCTCATCAACTACGTCATGAAGGACCACGTGAAGGATACCTTCGGCGACTGGGCGATCACCGAACCACCGACGGGCTTCTTCTGGGGCGGAACCTGGCTGCTGGCCAACAAGGATGTCGTCAAGGACGCGAAGAAGAAGGAAGTTGTTGCGAAGTTCATCGAATGGGTAACGCTCGACACGTCTGATACAGGCCTGCAATACTTGTGGGCTAACGGCACGATGGTGGAAGGCGTACAAGGTACGAAGGACTCGGTCGCTTCCTCCGTCGTCATGGAGAAGTCGAACGGCGAGCTGGAGCTCCTCGGCGGTCAGAACATGTTCGACATCTTCGTGCCGGCCAACGCCAATGCCAGCGGCAAGAACCTGACGCAATATGATGAATCGATCAACCTGATCTGGCGCGACCAGGTGCGTGAGTATTCGGCAGGCAACAAGAGCCGCGAACAAACGATTGCAGACTTCAAGCAAGCGGTGAAGGATCAGCTCGATATTGATAGTCACTGATGCAGTCTTATGGGGGCGGGCCTTCCTGCCCCTTCACTTCTATCACATTATTGGAGGGTGTGCTCCATGCGCCGCAAGAGAGTCAGCTATGCCAGATACGGGTATTTGTTCAGCCTTCCATTTATCATCACGTTTCTCGTCTTCTCCTTGTACCCGACCTTGTATACGGCGTTCATCGGATTCACGAACCTGAAGGGACTCATACCGGGCGAAGTGAGAATACTGGACAACCCGTTTCAGAACTTCATTGATCTGCTCTTCAACAATCCGACCTTTATCAAATCATTGAAAAATACCGGCCTGATCTGGACGCTCAATTTCATCCCCCAGATCGTGCTTGCCCTCCTGCTCGCCGCCTGGTTCACGAACCGGCGGCTGAATATACGTGGGCAGGGGATATTCAAGGTTCTGCTTTATATGCCAAATATCATCACGGCAAGTACCATTGCGATCCTGTTTAACGTGCTGTTCGCCTATCCGGTCGGCCCCA
Organism: uncultured Paenibacillaceae bacterium; assembly: GCA_937957685.1. GTDB lineage: Bacteria > Bacillota > Bacilli > Paenibacillales > DA-C8 > Insulibacter. The sequence goes on along the minus strand of CALGAO010000033.1, from coordinate 1,545 downwards.
TCAACAGCCTGTTGCAGACGTTGGGCTTGTCGGATGCGCCCATCTACTTCCTGCAGGACAAGAGCACGGCGAGGGGCATCGTGGCTTTCATCCAGTTCTGGATGTGGTACGGCAATACGATGATCGTCCTGATCGCCGGGATCGCGGGCATCAATCCGGCGCTCTTCGAAGCGGCCCAGATCGATGGCGCCAACTCCAGGCAGGTGTTCTTCCGCATCGTGCTGCCGAGCCTCAGGACGATCCTGCTGTTCGTCATGGTGACCTCCATGATCGGCGGATTGCAGATGTTCGACATTCCACAGCTGTTCCTCGCGGGAGGTCCGGACGATGCGACGCTGACGACCTCCGTGTTCATCTACGAGCAGGCATTCAGAGGCAGCTATCTGTACAATCGAGCCGCAGCTGCCAGCATGATCATGTTCGTGATTGGAGCCATTCTGTCGTTAATCCTGTTCTACGTCATGAGAGACCGGGACGAGGCCAGGCTGAGAAAAGAGAAAAGAAGGCTGGAGAAGGCCACGAGGCAAGCAGCAGCCATCAGGGAGGAGGTATGATCGATGAACCGGATTAAAGAAAGCTCACCATGGTCACTGTACGTCAATCGAACCATCGTATACATCGTCTGCATACTCCTGGCGCTGCTCAGCATCTTCCCGTTCTGGATCATGTTCGTCAATGCGACGCGCTCCACACCGGAGATCCAGTCGGGACTGTCCCTGATTCCATCGTCGCACCTGATGACCAATCTGGAGGTTTTGCTGGACAAGAGCTTTGATCCGCTGCGCGGATTTTTCAATTCCTTCGTCGTTTCGGGTTCGGCCACCATACTGGCGGTTTATTTCTCCTCTCTTACCGCATATGCATTGGTCGCTTACAGCTGGAAGATGCGTCAACCTTTCTTCACCTTGATCATGATCATCATGCTGATCCCGACCCAGGCCAGCACGATCGGCTTCTACCAGTTCATGTACCAGGTCGGGTGGACGAACAATTTCCTGCCGCTCATCCTGCCGGCGATTGCCTCGCCAACCGTGGTGTTCTTCATGCGCCAGTATCTGCTCGGCATGCTGTCGCTGGAGATGGTGGAGGCATCGCGCATCGACGGTGCAGGCGAGTTCAGGACCTTCAATCAGATCGTCCTGCCGCTCATGCTGCCCGCCATGGCGGTGCAGGCCATCTTCACCTTCGTGGCCAGCTGGAACAACCTGTTCCTGCCGCTCATCCTGCTCACCAAGAAGGAATATTATACGCTGCCCATCATGGTCAGCTTGTTGCGCGGCGATATTTACCGGACAGAGTATGGCTCGATCTATCTCGGCCTGTCCCTGACCTTGTTGCCGCTGATTGTCGTGTATCTGATCCTCTCCAAATATATCATCGCCGGCGTGGCGCTTGGCGGCGTGAAGGAGTAACCAGTCGACCATCCGCAGGCGGAATGGTCTTGTGCGGAATTGGCAGCGCATATCCTCCGTGTCAACTCACATAAAAATGTTACCGAAGACTCATGGTTCACTCATGTAATTTTGTTACCCAGTGGGGCTGTTA
>CALGAO010000032.1 GCA_937957685.1 uncultured Paenibacillaceae bacterium | reverse complement strand
GTTCCGATGACCAGTGTCGTTTCAGAAATTCTCGAAATTCGTTGATTTTGCTTGTTCGATTGGTTAAACTTCATAGTGAGCGTCCTCCTCTTAATTAGGGCAGTGAATGATCATTCCATGACCCAGCATACAGGAGGCGCTTTTTCTTTTCAAACCGCATTTTAATTCATTACAGGAATAGCTCCTTATCGATGGAAATCGACTGCACAACGTTGCCCTCATGATTGATTATCTGAATCATCGCTTCGTTCGTGGTCGTATCGTACATGATGGCGAACTTTCCGTTATCAAGTCCAACAGTACCAAACAAGTACTTATCTTTTGGCTGCAAGTAGAAATGGTGATAACCATTAATCGGAATTCGGGTGCCATCACTGTTATATAACGTGCCAACATAATTGTTGTTTTTGTTAGAACTATACGTGATCAAAAACTGACCCTGTTCATTTGCGGCCAGGTAGACGTAGGAAATGCTTCCGATTTGAAGATCATCTGGTCGGTTTCCGCCATTTTGCACAGACAGCGGATCTGTCAAAGGATCGCCGTTGCTATCAAAGACACGGTATTTATACTCATTTTGGTCTTGCTTCCATACAAACACAATGTTTCCATTGGACAACTCGACCGCTTGCCCGGTGCAAAGATAATTCCCATTCTCGGTATTGATGTTAGTTGGACCTGTCACCTTGTTGCCGTTTTCGGACTTGGCACGTTGCTTCAATGAATCGACCAAGGATTGCCAGCCGTTATGCAAATAGCATACACCATCCATGCCTATTTGTCCTTGCCTAATTATCCTTTCAGCATCCAGTACATTCGGGGCATCTGCATATGTCCATAAACGTCACAGTGCGAACATCAGTTGTTGTGCCCCTGGATCTTGTGAGAATTGACCTGACACCCAATCTTGCCAAGACATTCCTCGATACCGCTCTGCTTTCAGCTTCTTGAAGCTTAGCATCAACCGCAAGAACTTCACTTTACCGCCCCAGGATAATAAGGAAGAAGTTAACAAGGCACCTGCTTGAACAGGGAGCGGATGCAGCTTCCCACCTCGGCGATTCCTTCCAAGGGTAACTTCTTCCCCGATATTGGAATCCCCAATTCTTTGAGAATCCGCATTGCCTGAACCGAACGATAAAGCGCATGAGCACCCATGTTAAACACACTGCCTTTGATCACCGTTGAGGAGGCACGCCCACCCAGCTTCTCATTTTTCTCAACCAGTATCACCGAATGACCTGCCTGAGCTGCATAAATTGCTGCAACCAGACCGCTTATGCCGCCACCAATCACTACCGTATCTACCCGCATATTCAACCTCTCCTCTTCATCTTGATATTGTTATGACGAGTAGGGGCCACATTCTGTGACAAAATCGGGTAAGAGCAGCCATCCTCCCACACCACCGTACGCACCGTTCAATAGAAATACTCCCCTCAGAGTAGTCCTGATTTTTGATATTTCAGGTGTCTGCTTTGAGGGGAGCATTTCGTGGTCATTTGTATTTTGTACAACTTATTTAACTCAGACTCTCGTTTAATCTCTACAATAAACTTATCCGTCTTTGTCTCTACAACGAAGCTTAAAGCATCTCCAAAGATTCACAAGTACCATTGTATAAATCTGAAATGCGACAGCATGCGATCACTGCCCTTGCACGGCGGGTCGACGCTTCTCAACGGGGTTGGCCCGGCCGCTTGATCCCTCGAGTAGCAGGGGCGTCGAGGGGGTTGTCCGGCCAGTGGTGCTTGGGATAGCGACCTCTTAGGTCCTTGCGGACTTCGAAATACCCACGGCTCCAGAAGCTCGCCAGATCCCGGGTGACCTGCACGGGGCGCATCGCCGGGGAAAGCAGGTGCAGCGTCAGCGGCACGCGTCCGCAGGCAATCCTCGGCGTATCGGCTAGCCCGAACAACTCCCGCAGGCGGACAGCCAACACCGGGGCATCCGGGTTGGAATAATCGATGGCGATCCGCGAACCACTGGGGACCGTCCAGTGGGACGGCGCCCATTCCTCCAGGGTTTGGCGATCGTTCCACGGGATTATGGATTCGAGGATATCTTTGAGATTCAAACGCTGCAAGTCGGCGGCACTTTTCATGCCATCCAGGTATGGCGCCAGCCATTGCTCCAGAGTGGCGAGCAGGCCTTCGTCCGACAGGTCCGGCCAATCAGGGTTATGGTGCCTCATGAACACCGCCCGTTCCTGGAACTGTCTGGCTGATTTCGTCCAAGGCAGCAGGTCCAGCCCTTCCTCGCGAATGCCGTCAAAAAGCGCCGCCGTGATTCGGTCCGCAGGCGGATCGTCTATCTGCGATTCTTCGAGCATGATGGCGCCGATCCGGCGGCGAACCCGGGCGCGCACAGCTTTGGCGCCGCTGTCCCAGATGACGTCTGCCTCTTCCGTCACCGCGTCCGGGAAATGCGCAAGCCACTTGCGCACCGGCAACGGAGATGCCAGACGGATCTTGCCGTCGGCCCCCGCATCCTCCACATCGGCTGCCACTATCCACTCCGCTGCCGCCAGCGCATGATCCGGATCCAGCATCGCGCCGCGCCCGTTGGCAAGCAAATATCTGCCCCTGTCCCGGCGTCGGCCGATGCGATCCGGATAAGCCAGCGCCAGCAGCAGGCCGCAGGCGCCCGAAACCTCCGGCGCTCCCGGCGGCACCTCCCCGGCATGCGCGCAGGACACGAGCCGCTTCAGCCTGCCGGCCTCCTCCAGCAACCGGCGGCGGAGGCCTTCTTCCGCCGGGTGAGGGCTTTGTCGGTGCAGCGCCTCAAGGCGCAGGCGAAAGTCCGCATCCGCGCGTGTGTGTCCGCCTGACGATTGGCCCAGGGAGTCGCGCTCGCTTAGCAGCACCGCGATGTCACAGGCAAGGCTGCCCAGGCCCAGCGGTGCAGCCCTCACAATCATGTGGGCCAAGCGGGGATGCAGGCCGAGGGACGCCATATGGCGGCCGTGATCGGTGGCGGTGCCGTTCGGCCGGAGGGCGCCCAGCGCCAGCAGCAGTTCCCGCGCCTGCTGCACGGCTGGCGCGGGCGGCGGATCCAGCCACTTGAGCTCACCGGGGTCCGCTGCGCCCCAGACCGCCAGTTCTAGAACGAGCGGCGCCAGGTCCGCTTCCCGGATTTCCGGCGGCAATGCTGGCGTAAGCTGCCTTTGTTCTTCCTCGCTCCACATCCGGTAGCACTTGCCCGGAGCCAGCCGCCCGGCCCGGCCCCTCCTCTGGTCGGCGGATGCGGCAGACACCCGGACCGTTTCCAGCCGGGACATGCCGGTGCGTGGCGAGAACCGGGAGATGCGGGCCAAACCGCTGTCGATCACCGCCGTAACTCCCTCCACCGTCAGGCTCGTTTCGGCCACAGAGGTGGCCAGCACAATCTTCCGTTCCCCCGATGGGGACGGCGCCAAAGCCCTGTCCTGTTCGTCGGCGGACAGGCTGCCGTGCAGCGCGTAGATGCGGATGTTGTCCCGCCCTGCCGCGGACGCCAGACGCGCTCTCAGCCTCCGTTCTGCATCCCGGATCTCCGCCATGCCCGGCAAGAAAACCAACACATCCCCTGGCTGGGCCGCCAGCGCTTCTTCCACCACCGGCACCAGCGCCTCGCCGATCGAAACGCCGTTTCTTCTGATTGGCCGGTATAAGGTTTCCACGGGAAACATGCGGCCCTCGCTGCGGATGACCGGCGCCTCGCCGAGCAGCCTGGCCACAGGTTCCGCTTCCATCGTCGCGCTCATGACCATCAGGCGCAGATCTTCCCGCAACAGCTCTTGCGTCTGCAGGCACAGTGCCAGGCCAAGGTCCGCTTGCAGGCTGCGCTCATGGAACTCATCGAAGATGACGAGCCCATATTCCTCCAGGCTGGGGTCGTCCTGCAGCATCCTCGTCAGCACACCCTCCGTCACCACTTCCACGCGGGTCTTAGGGCTGACTTTCGAATCCATCCGGACCCGATAGCCGACCGTTTCCCCTGCGGATTCGCCCAATTGGGCCGCCATGAAGCGGGCGGCGCTTCGGGCCGCCAGACGGCGCGGCTCCAGCATGACGATCTTGTGGCCCGCAAGCCATGGCTCGTCCAGGAGGGCCAGCGGCACCCGCGTCGTCTTGCCCGCGCCCGGTTCGGCCACAAGCACGGCATTCTGGCTGGATGCCAGGGCCTTTTTCAAGTCTGACAGCACGCCCTCGATGGGCAATCGTTCATGTAAACTCAAACGTGATTCCTCCATGTATGCGCTATGCCTCATAGCGTAACATGTTTCTGCGGCACAGACAAAGGATGGGTCAGCCCGAAGCTCGCCCCATCCTTTTTTGAACTGTACTGCCACACCTCAGCTATGCTTTACGCACTAACAATGTTACCGATTCCACATGGCTAGAGTATTGATCTTAAAATGTATTCGTTTTATTTTATAGGTGATGGAGTATAATAAAAGTAGATTTTTTCTCGGGGGTGAAAAAAATGATACATGAGGTACCTATTTTTACTATTGGTTACGGAAACAGAACAATATCAGAATTTATAGCATTACTAAAGGAACATGGTATTGAGTTTCTAATTGATGTTAGAAGTAAGCCGACCTCTAGATACAATCCTGATTTCTCAAGATCAACACTTGAGAGCACACTCAAGAAAAGCAATATAAGGTATGTATTTATGGGGAATAATTTAGGCGGATTACCTCAAAACGAAGAATGTTATACAAATGGACATGTTGATTATTCTAAAGTTGAGAAACAATTCTTTTATAAACAGGGCATCGATAGACTCAAGACAGCTTGGAAAAAGCAAATTCCTGTTGCAATAATGTGTACTGAAAGCAGACCTGAAGAGTGTCATCGCAGCAAACTTATTGGTCAAACACTAGCAAAAATGAATATACCAATTGCACATATAGATCAAAATGGTCAAACATTAACTCAACAAGAAGTGATTGATCGATTAACGAACGGCCAGCTTTCTCTATTTGAGGAGAGTTTTACTTCAAGAAAACAATATTTGAAATAGAGGTGAGTTATTATAAAAGTTCATACAATTGGGGTATATGGCTATACAGAGTTGGAGTTTTTCAGAAAACTCATTGATTATAAGATAGATACATTTGTTGATATAAGAAGAAGAAGGGGAATGAGAGGGAGTAAGTATGCCTTTGTTAATAGTACGTACCTTCAAAATAAATTGAAAGGCTTAGGAATAAATTATTTATACGTAAAGGATTTGTCCCCAACAAATGATATCCGTGAGAACCAAAAAAGTGCTGACAAAAAGTTAGGTAAGAAAAAACAAAGCAGAATTCAACTTGATGAGATATTTATTAGAAGATACAACACAGAATGTCTCGATAAATTTAACTTCGAAAATTTTCTAGGAAAATTTAGCAAAGATAGTCGGATTGTGTTTTTTTGTGTTGAAGAACATCCAGAAGCATGTCATCGTAGTCTCATCGCAAAAAAACTAGAACTCTTTCCAGGTATTGAGGTAATCCATATAATTGGAAAGTAGGCGATACTATGTATGTAGTAACTGGTTTAACTCGAATGAGTCATGGAAGAATTTGTTTGAGTGTTTATGATACAAATTTAAATCGATATTTAAGACCAATCCCTCCTAACAATAAATACTCAGAAGAGGATTTACGACACTTAACGCTTTTTTCAGTTGTGAATCTAAACCACGATAACAGAATCCACCTCATTCAAGCTCCACACACAGAAGATTTTCCGGTAACGAACCAGCAGTTACAACCAGTAAGAACATTAAATCGAGTCGAGCAATTAATGTTACTTAGACAAATTTCATTACAATCTGTCTATAATATATTTGGTTTTCAAAACCAGGAACCAATTCTAAAACAACGGTGGATAAGAAATTATGTGCTTCCAGGGACTGGGATTCGCTCACTTGGAACAGTTGCAGCCAATAGAGTGAGACTTTACTACGATAATTATAATAAAATAAGAGTGAACTTTACTGATACTTCAGGGAATACATTCATAGAGGTCCCTTTTGTTTCAAATGAAAATATTAATCCCGATCAGTTCACATTGCAGCTTAATAACTGCATAGAAAAATATGTAAGATTAAGTTTAGCACGACCGTTTAGACCAGAAAATTGGGATTTTGAAGCATGTTTTTTGCAAGTTTCCTGCATTCATGGATTTTAATACTTAGAGACTCAACTTTCGCACCTTGAAAATCAATGTAAAACCAATTGTGGAGCGGGCTTAGGGGCTGCTGATTAGCCAGCTTGCCAAAATAGAAAAACACCGCTTCGTTTGGTAAAGTGAGAGTAACGACTTCCACTACCAGACAGAAGAGGTGTCTTCCATCATGATAGATCATCAGCCCGACCTGAATCAACTGCCTAACGAATTAAAGCCCGCTTTTCAAGAACTGAAAGTGATGAAACATCTTCAACAAGCCGGATTCCGTAAGCGTTTTGGCTTTAGCTGTGCTCGGCTGTTTCAACTCGTCTTTGTCCTTCTGTTTCACCAGAAGAATTGGTTTCGACTGCTTGAGAGCAGCAAGGGCGACTCCTTTCCCGGCAAGGATGCCGTCTATCGTTTCCTCAACCATGCAGGCTTTGCCTGGCGTCGTTTTCTGACGTCGCTCAGCATCGCAACAGTGCAGAAGGTCAACGTTCTTACGTCGGCAAATCGGGACACCGTCTTCATCGTTGACGATTCGATGTTCGAGCGCAACCGCAGCAAAGCCGTCGAGTTGCTGGCCAGATTCAAAGATCATGCTACCGGCGCTTATTACAAGGGCTTTCGCATGCTCACCATGGGATGGTCCGACGGCCATACTTTCCTGCCGCTGGACTTCGCGCTGCTCAGTTCCAGCAAATCTGCCATTAACGGCATGAGTGAGAAGATCGACAAACGGACGAACGGCTATAAGCGACGTCAAGAAGCACTCTTGTCGGCTCCGCAAGTGATTGTTTCGATGTTGGATCGCGCGCTTGCCGCGGGAGCCACGGCCTCCTATGTCTTGATGGACAGTTGGTTCACGCACGCCCCCCTCATTGGGGAAATCATATCCCGTGGGCTCCATGTGATCGGCATGGTCAAGAACGACAATAAGCGTTTCCTTGTTCAAGGCCGGAAGCTGTCGTTAAAAGAACTATATGCGGCAGCGTCTCCGGTGCAAAGCAAGAAACGAGGCATCCTTCGTTCGATTCGAACCGAGCTTGCCTCCGGCATACCGGTTCACGTAGTATTCGTCCGTCATCGCACGAAGAAGAACGAATGGCTCGCAGTGCTGACGACGGATCTTTCCCTCTCCGTGGAGGACGTCATTCGTATTTATGCGATCCGCTGGGACATTGAGGTCTTCTTCAAGTGCACCAAGTCGCTGCTTCGTTTACAGAAGGAGTTTCAAGGCCGCTCCTATGATTTGCTGATTAGCCATACGACCATTGTGTTTTCCCGTTATATTCTGCTGGCCTGGCAGCATCGGCAAAGTACGGATGCCCGCTCGTTCGGCGGCCTGTTTTATGTGTTGTGCGACGAAGTTGGCACGTTGGACTGGGCGATCGCCTTGCAGCAACTGCTCGATCTGATCAACGAAATCGCAACAAAAGCAGGAAAAAAGCTTTCGACTCTGATTCAACGTCAACTCCAGCAATGGATTGCTGCTTTGCCCAACTACATCAAGGCTTGTTTGCCGATTTCATACTGCGAAAGTTGAGCTGTTAACACCAGCATGTAGTCCGCTGTCTGCTAACACTGCTGCTGATTCTCATCGCCCTCAGTTTGATTAATATCACGCTGCTGCCTTATCGTTGGCACTATCGCCAACCGCACCATCAGTCTCCCGGCGCCTTATCTCCAATTCACCTTGTCCCAGAACCCGCCGGTATATTGATTCAGCGGTTGAGGATCCAAATTGAACAACCTGTAAGCGATATTGCGTATCAACAGCGCTTGCGTGCCTGCATTCATGTCGCCTTCCACAAGGCCTTTGCCGATCGGCACCGCCTTAGGCATGTACGGATAATATTCGCCTTCCTTCACCTGGGCGACATTCGGCGCTGGCGGCGAATGCAGCACCTCGCGCGAGAAGCCGCCGTCCGGCTTCAGGAAGCGGCGCAAGTTGTCACAAGTGATTCGCAGGAACTCTTCCCGCTCCTGTTCAGGGATGTCAAGTTCACCGCGAAAAGAGTTCAGCAGATCCATCGGATTGCGCACCCAGCACATATCCATCGCTTCTTCGGTTCTGAGGCATGTCAGCAGTGACCGGTAGATGCGGTCAACATTCGGCACCGGCAAGCAGAAAGCGCGGAAGAAGCTGCGCAGCTTGAACGTGCCGGATATGCGGATATACAGATTGCCGCCGCCCCACAGTCCCGTTTCCGGATCCTGGATAGATGTAAAATATCGGTAAGCGGTTTCAATATATGGTTTGCGTTTGCTTTCCTCCATGCGGAGCAGGTGATGGTTCGGCGTGCCGAGCAGATCGCAACCCCGCCAGCTGTTGCGCAGATCGACGCTTTTCAGCCATTCCAGGTAAGTTTCCGGTGTAGCAAGATAATCCGGTGCCGTATGGATGCCGTCAGGCAGCGGATACAACGGTTCTGCTCCCAGTGTTCTGAGTGCGCCCATCGCAAAACCAAACGCGCGCATCACCATCACTTCATCATGCCGCATGTTCGGATCCTTGTCGTAGAAAAAACCATCCTTCGGGTCCTGTTTGTTTTGGAAGAAACGAATCATCTTCTCGCGCACCGCCTGCGGCATATCTTCCAACAGGCCCGCGCGCTCCACTATATTGAGGCCCATCTTGGCCGATTCAATATCAGGTTCGAAATCTTCCATATCGAACGAACTGCGCGCGTAATAGAAGCCGCCTGTACGATGATCGTATTGTCCGGCCAACCAGTCGTAGAAACCAACGAACAAGCTGTCAAACTCCTTCAAGATATTGGTGTTGATCAGAGTCTCCATCTGTCATTCCCCCTGGTATGTGTATGTTGTGCAAGCAATTCTCCTATCGACCAGCCGACCATTTACCCCACATTGGTTTCCTTTTCATACCGATAAGCAAGCCGAACCCGAACATCACAAGCGCGCTCACTACCGAAATAACAACCGTAAGCAGGATATTCCCCCGACTGATGCTGCCCGATGCCGAACCTTCGGAAGCGGATTGCATAGAATCGGAACTGCCGGACGTGTTATCCATCGCCCCGGCAGAATCCGAACCATTCGTCTCCGCAGGTTCAGTATCTGCAGCACGGTCGTCATTCGCTTCCTCTGCAAGATTCACCTCCTCTCCCGTACTGGCTTCAGCCTTCGCCTGTTTGATCGCCTGGTACCGTTCAACATCCAACTGGTAACTGATGTCCTTGTAATACGGCAACTCATCTTTCAACTGAATCAGATCTTTCGCCCAGTCACCTGCCCAACGATACCCATCTCTCGCGCTTTGCTCCAATTGGTGGAAATTGTGCGTGATCCCCAACCGTCCGGAGAAGATCGGCTCGAACGTCTCGATCTCATAGAACCGATACCAGGTCATGCTGCCCGGCTTGTAATAGAAATAGGCTCCTGCCGGATCAGCCTGCACGTATTCGTAATCGTCGATCTTGACTTTATCGAACCAGCGAATCGCGCCGACGATCGCCTTTTTGACCTCATCCGGCGGGTCAGGGAGCGACAGCAGATATTCCACGATGCCGACGGATTCGGAGCCGGAGATCGATGGATGCTCATAGCTGCGGCCTTCACGGGGTTCGTACGTCACCGGATCATGTTGCGCACACCAGGCGGTCGGATAACCGTCCACGATGATCTGTGACTTCAGGATATAGTCGAGTCCCTTTTCCAACGCTTCAGCCGTCCTTAAGCGCCGGCTCTCATCCACGAGATCGGAATCGAACGGATACCCGGCGTCTCTGACCAGGGTGAGCACATTCATCGTACGAATCATCGCCGAATCATTAAATGTCACATAATCGCTGTAATTGCCTCTGGTCGGATATACCTGAGGCCAGCCGCCGCTCTCGTATTGCATGTTGAGCAGAAAATCAATGCCGCGAATCGCCGCCTCCTTGAACCGCTCCTCTCCCGTCTCACGATACATCAGAGCGAGGAACAACACTTCGTCATTTGTCGCATTATTGTCGATCGTCCCAAGCGGGTTGCCGGCTCCGTCGAACCAGCCGGACTTGGCTTCTGTTCCGTCCCATGGCCTGCTCATGAACACCTCCGCCGAATTCTTGTTCCAGCCGCCATGATCCATCTGCCAGGAGATGATATAGTCAGCCGTCTGGATATCCCTCTCCAGATCCCCTGTCACATACGGCGATCGCAGATACGGAACCGGCTGAGGATCATAGGTCTCCTCCGCGTGCGCCACAGTAGTCCACATCAATCCGATCATCAGCAAACCCAGAACGAACGATGCGCGCTTGATCACTACGTCTCTCCTCCCTTCTGTCGCTTGTGTGGTTGGCCTTGCCAACCTGCAAGCTCAACGCAAGCCCGGACGTTTCCTTCTCCCGAGAACGTATCCCAGGACGAACATCCCGCCGGCGACCACGAACGGGATCACGAGCTGCCACTTCCAGAGTTGGTCATCTCCCTGTTCATGATTGCTTTCAGAACTGGCTTCGCTGACTGGCAGCGCAGTCTGAACACTGTCTTCGAGCCTCGCGCCATCGCCAATCCCTTCTTCTCCCTGAAGCCCTTGCATCGCCGCTCCTTCCTCGATCTCGGTCTGGGGATCTGCCTCTTCCTTCGCTTGCTTGAGCGCTTCGAATCTTGCCACATCCAGCTCATAGCTGACTTCCTTGAAGTATGGCAACTCCTCCTTGATCGCCAGAAGATCCTTCGCCCAGCTGCCGGCCCAGCTGTAGCCGTCCCTGCGCTCCTGTTCAATCTCGTGGATGTTATGTTTAATCAGTCCGTTGCGGCCGGAGAAGATCGGCTCGAACGTCTCGATCTCATAGAAGCGATACCAGATCACACCATCAGGATCGTAATAGAAATAAGCGCCGTTCGGATCGCCCGAAACAAACGTCAGCCCTTCTAGCTTGACCTTGTCGAACCAGCGCAGCGCGCCGACGATCGCCCGCTTCACGTCATCCGACGGATCAGGCAGCGACAGCAGATACTCCACGATACCGACCGATTCCGAACCGGAGATGGACGGATGCTCATAGCTGCGGCCTTCACGTGGCTCGTACGTGAACGGATCATGCTGCGCGCACCAGGCAGTCGGATAGCCGTCCACGATAATCTGCGATTTCAGGATGTAGTCGAGACCGCGTTCCAGCGCCGCTTGCGTGCGTTCCACCCGCTCCGCGTCCGTTATATCCGTATCAAACGGATATTCTCCTTCGGCGAACAGCCGCAGCACCTGCATCGTGCGGATCATCGCGGAATCGTTGAACGTCACATAGTCACTGTAACTGCCGCTGGCCGGATACACTTGCGGCCAACCGCCGCTCTCATACTGCATGTTGAGGAGAAAATCGATCCCCTTCACGGCTGCTTCCTTGTATTTCGCCTCTCCTGTCTCCCGATAGATCAACGCGAGAAACAGAATCTCATCGTTAGTTGCATGGTTGTCAATCGTGCCAAGCTGAACATCGCCTGCCTTCCAGGTCGATCGATCTTCCTGCCCATCCCATGGTCTGGACAAGAACAGCTCTGCGCTGTTCTTGTTCCAGCCGCCATGATCCAGCTGCCAACTGATCACATGGTCCGCCCGGCGGATATCATCCTCCAGATTGCCGCTGACATACTGTGCCTTCAGGAACGGCACTTTCTCCGGATGATACTTGATCGCTGCTGCCACCAGCTGCTCATCATGGACCAGCATCAGTACAGCAATGATCATGCCAAGTGCCGCAGCGAATCGATAAACGTGACGCATCGGATTCCCCCCAACTAACACGGTTCCTGCCTATATTGTTAACGTCATTAATCATTTATAGGGCGCCCATCCGTCCTGTCCTCCCAGAACGTACTCCGGTGTATACCTGACGGCTTCCTCACGGCTTAACTGCTTCGTCCATTTGGCTCGATAGCGGATATTGGCGCCAGGCCCATAACTGCCGTATTCCATATACCTGGCCGTCTTCTCCTTGTCCGGACTGCCCCAGTTGTGCCAACCCGCCAGATGGATCTTGCCTTCATCAATCCACGTATGGAGGAACACATCATTGGCGTATTCCCGCCAGGGACGCCCGAAGTAGACATTCTCCACCCATGGATAGCCGACGATCCGGCAATTGCTGAAGACCAGGCCAACTTCCTGATCCTGTGGAGTGCTGGCCGCTGTGATGTATCCTCCCGAGCGCGTCAGGAACAACGTGCATCGATCGAAGTAGGCGATTGCCGGACCATAGATGAAATCCACCGCCCCCTGGACCGTGCAATTGCGGAAATAAAACCTCCCGCCGCGTGAATTCAGATATAACGTGTCCTGATAACCGATAAAGCGGACATGCTCGAATACTCCCCGGTCCCCGCGCACTTCGACCGCCGACGCGGTGCCGATGGCGCCAGCCTCGTTCGCGAATGTCATGTTGCGCGCGGTGAAATCATCCGCCTCGATGATCACGGTATTGCCATTGAAACCCGTGCCTGTAATATCCAGATAGGTGATGATCGTATCCAGCTTGCTCTCGCCGACGAAGGTGATGTGCGGTTTGGACTTGGGGATGATAACCCTTTCATAATATAGCCCGGATTTGATGTAGATCGTCACTGGCTGACGGTTGTTTTCCGGCACGGCATCAACCGCAGCCTGGACACTCGTATAATCGCCGCTGCCGTCAGCTGCCACGATGATCAGATGCTCCGCTTCCAGCTCATCGGGCGAGATCCGCTGATCCTCCTCCATGATGTATTCCGGGATAGCCGTGTGTGTCGGCGGTCCCTCCCAGCCTGAAGGATCGGCAGGTGCCACCTTCACGACCTCCCCTGCGATCCAGGAACGCCCGTGTTCATCCTGCGAACCGTCGCCGACGACTTCGACATACAGATGATCCACGTAATAACCGATCGAATCATACACCTGGATGAGCGCCTCGATCTTCTGCCGCGTCTCCTGATCCTCCGGCTCGAGCTTCCGCAGATATGCAACGGCATCCTGCAACGTGCCATCCAGCTCGGGAAGATCCGCCATCATGAGCAGCCTGACGATCCCGGCTGTCTCCGGTATGGCAACCTCCTCCCTGATCGCCTCTGATGTTGCCGGATCATAATGAGCTGCCCAGCCTGTACGGATGCCTTCCTTCACCAGTTGCGAACTGGCGATGAAGGCGAAGCCTCGGTCCAAAGTTTCGTCGATGCGCTTCAACTGATCTTCATCGACTATGGGGGCGTCAAACGGATACTCGCCGCGCCTGATCATCAGGAGAACAGTCATCGCGCGAACCATCGCATCGTTCTGAAACGTGATCAGGTCCTGATCCGTACCGGTGCGCGGATAAGCTTTCGGCCAGCCGCCGCTCTCATACTGCATCTCCAGCAGCCAATCCACCGCCTTGCGAAGCGAAGCACGATAACGTCGGTCATACGTCTCCCGGTACATCTTGGCGATCAGCACCATCTCGTTCACGGTAGCCCCATGGTCGAGACTGCCTGCCTCCTCGCCGTCCACAGTCCGGATCATCGAACGAGACTCCTTGCCGTCCCAGGAACGTTCGCTGATGATCCTGTTCGCATCCTTGGGGTCCGGCCGCACATGCAGCTCCTTGTCCCAGCCGCCGCTCGCCGTCTGCCAGGTCAGCAATTTGTCCGCTCGCACCATATCCACATTCAGGTCATACACATAGTAAACCTCGTTCGTCAACAGCGGCAGCTTCCCCGAACGAGGAACGTCCACCAACCTGCCCCGATGATCCATCTTCTCCCCCACCTCCAGCCATATCACGCTGTGCAGCTCGTTATTCAAACTGTCGTCGGCATACCGCACTTCAATCGTTCGCCCCAACCTGTGATCCATCGCATCCCATGTCCGTTCCGAAGCCGCCACGCGCAGATCATCGGGCGAGAATCCGGACAGACGTCTGTTTAACGTCAGCTTGATGAGCCGCTCGCCGACAGCCTCGGCCTTTAGGATGCTGAGCGTTTCAACAGGGCTATGAACCTGCTCGGTTGATCGCCAATGGGAGATTCTCCACGCGGCCGTGAGGACAAGTACACCTGCGCAGAGCAGGAGGCAGGTGATCAGCCAGCCTTTCTTCCTCACCTCAACACCCTCCCTTTAACTTCCGTTGCACTTCGAAAAAAATGACAGAGAAAGAGGAGCCCGCATGCGTTCGACTCCTCCTGATTCTCGGCTGTTTATTTCCATTGTCTACTCCAGGGCTGTCACGCGGAACCAATCGGCATCGAGCGTTCCTCCGCCGTCCGAACTGGATACGGCGAACAAGCCGACCTTGGCGCCGACCCAATGGCCTTCCCTCGCCTGGAACAAGTCCTGTCCCACCTCTGTAAACTGCTCCCCGTCCAGGCTGAAGGAGAAGTCACATCTCGCTCCATCATATACGCAGACCCGAAGCAGGAGATCAGCTGTATTCAGCTCTTCTCTGGCGAGTACAACCTCCTGTTCCTTATCCCCCTCTGCCAGCAGCAAGGTCAACTTGCCCTGGTCATCCTTCGCAACGCCTATATAACGGTATTGATAACCGAAGACGATCAAGCCTCCACGGTCGCCAGCCTGAAGGGCTGACGCGTCAATCTTCGCCGTTGCCGCAAACTCCAGCGCAGGAAACTTCTGCAGGAGAAGATTCGGCTGCAGGTACAGGCAACCGGTCTCCTGTGCGGCCGGCTCTGCATGCAGGCTGAGCCAACCTGGGCGAGCGGCAAGCGCAGCCCACTCCGGCCTCGGGTTGGCTTGCCATTGCCATTGCAAGCCTAGCTTCTCACCGTCGAATTCGTCCGAGGTTACCGGCGTCTCGATCGGGTATACGGCGCCGACATCCGGCTTCCTCCAGCGCAACACGGGTTCGCCGATGCCGTCCCCGTTCGTATCTTCGCCCATCAGCGGCCAATCGTCGACCCAGCGCACCGGCTGCAGATGCACGATGCGTCCGTAAGCGCCCTTGTCCTGGAAGTGCATGAACCAGGATTCACCGGATTCCAGCTCCACCCAACCGCCCTGGTGCGGGCCGTTGATCGGCGAGTCGCCTTGATGAAGCACGATCTTGTCTTCATATGGGCCATAGATCGACCTGGAGCGAAGGATCGTCTGCCAGCCCGGCTTCACGCCGCCTGCCGGAGCGAAGATGTAGTAGTAGCCGTTCCGCTTGTACATCTTCGGCCCTTCCATCGTCGGATGATGCTCGGTGCCGTCGAAGATGATCTGCCCTTCGTCCAGCAGGCTGCGGCCGTCAGGTGACATGCGGCAGAGCCTGAGCAGGTGCTTGATGCCGCACCGGCTCCTGGCGAAGGCATGTACGAGATAGGCGTTGCCGTCATCGTCCCAGAACGGGCAAGGATCGATCAGCCCCTTGCCATCCTTCACCAGATGCAGCGGCGCCCATTCCCCCGCCGGGTCTTCGGCGGTCGTCATGAAGATGCCAACGTCTGGATCGCCGTAGAACACCCAGAACTTGCCGTCATGGTAGCGGATCGACGGAGCCCAGACGCCGTTGCCATGCTGCGGCTTGTCATATCCTTCCAGCGGCATGTGCGGAATGATATGATTGATGAGCCGCCAGTTGACGAGATCCTTCGAGTGCAACAGCGGCAACCCGGGGATATGCCCGAAGCTCGATGCCGTCATGTAGAAATCATCGCCGACGCGGATTACATCCGGATCGGAATAATCCGCATGCAGCACCGGATTGATGTATGTGCCGTCGCCCTGGTCAGAAACCCATGCCTCTCTGCGCTTGGTGATTGTATTCATTGAGTCGCTCTCTCCTTTGTGCTGTGCGATCACTGCATTTGCCGTCATACATCGGCCGCCGGTTATTCAGCTTCATTCATTCGTTCGATCTCCAGGCTGGCCAGGATAAACGGCGCCACCCCGATATGCGCATCCGAGACAACTTTCTCCCGGATGTAATAGCCATATGTACCATCGCGATCCAGGCTGAGTCCAGCCCCGTGATTAATCGAATGAAGATGGACTCCCGCTTCACCCTCGGTCACGAACCGTTCGAGGATGCCCTGGTATCCGCGCTTCGCTTTCTCCCGGAAATGACGCTCCAGATACCCGAGGCGCGTCCCCTTCGCCAGCGAGTAGACAAACATGGAGGAGCATGAAGCTTCCAGGTAGTTGCCCTCGCGTTCGCTCTGATCCAGCACCTGGTACCAGACGCCGGATGCTTCGTCCTGGACACGGCACACCGCATGGGCGAGCCGCTCATAGATGCCGATGATCGTGCCGCGCTTCGCATGGTCAATCGGGAAATGCTCGAGCGCATCCGCCAGGGCCATCATATACCAGCCGAGCGCCCTTCCCCAGAAATTCTTTGAGCAACCGGTCACCGGATCGGCCCATACCTGTTCGCGCGCTTCATCCCAGCCGTGATACAGAAGCCCGGTCCGCTTGTCCCGCGTCTTCTGTTCGATCAGCAGCAGCTGCAGCGCGACCACATCGAACAGCTCGGGACGGTTGAACGTCCTGGCATACTGGGCAAGGAACGGCGAAGACATGTACAGGCCGTCGAGCCACATCTGGAAGGGATACACCTTCTTGTGCCAGAAGCCGCCTTCGCTCGTGCGCGGATGTCCGGCCAGCTGAGCTGCCAGCAAATGCGCCGCTTGCTCATACTTCGCTTCACCGCTTCTCTCCATGAGCATGAACAGGTTCTTGCCCTGATTGATCTGATCCAGATTGTATTCCTCGATCCGGTACGTATGGATCTTGCCGCCATCCTGGACGAACAAGTCCATATGCTTCTTCATGAATGCCACGTATTCTTCGATACCGTAATATTCGCCTGTGCGGGCGATTGCCATCAGCATCATGCCCGGAACATAAGCCCATCGCTTCCTCAGCTCCGGATGGTACCCGTCGGTGTCAGACTGACTGATGATCGTATTTGCGGTTTTGATGGACCAGACGGATTGGTCTGCCATGTATGGAAACCTCCTGCCGGATTGTGTCTGTTTCGATCTTCAAGACTATTATAGGAAAACTGAAGCTTATTTTCTTCGATCTTCCTGCCCTTTTCCCGGTCTAAATTGAACTTTTTTGCTCTAATCCTCTCCCAGCTTCACCGCCTGATGCACGTTCAACCGCTTGATGTAAGAGGACAGCAGGATCAACGCGCTGATCAGCATCAGGCAGACGAAGACGATCAGTTGCACCGTATCGCCAGGTTCGAACATCACCGCAAACGGCGGAACGATGCGCGCCGGATCAAACAACATCTCGAGCTGTGGCACATACACCAGACCGGCCCAGATCCCGCAGACGAATCCGATGAGGAAGCCGGTTCCGGATGTCAGCATCTGCTCGACCGCGATGAAGCGAAAGAGCGAAGTGCGGCTCAATCCGCTGGCGCGGAAGATGCCGAACTCGAGCGTCCTGCCCTTCAGCATCAGCATCCAGAACAGGAGGAAGCCGGCCAGTGTGATGAGGAGCGAGACGATGAAGCCCAGGCTCATCGCGCCGTTCATCGCCATGCGAAAAGGATCGTTGCGGCTGGCGATGATCTGTTCGTAGGTATCTGACATGCGGATCAGGCGAATCTTGTTTTCCTCCAGCCAGTCGTAGAGTGCCTGGCGGCTGTCCTCCGACTCCAGATTAAGCCACACATCATATGGGACGAGGCTCAGCTCATTCTGCATCGTCTGGAGATGCCCGACGATCAGGTGGGGCTGGGTGATCGAGACTTGACCGCGGTTCTCCGTTGCGACCGGGTTGGGATTGTAGGTCGGGAAGTAGTCGATCGTCGCGTACACCGACACATTCATCGTGCCGAGCGAACCGGCAGAGATCTGCAGACGGTCCCCTGGCTTGACATCATACGCCTCGGCAAAAGATGATGAAACAAGCACCGCATGCGGGTCCAACGCGATCAGATTCAGATAATCATACAGATGATATGGCATCAGTCCATTCGGGAATTTGGCCGTCAGTCCGAACTCCTTCGTCGATATGCCAAGCAGGCGCACTCTTCCGCCTTCTCCCCTGTTCGTGAAGGCTTGCACCTCATCGTTGTCGAACACCCTCGCCGCCTGTACGACACCCGGTATATTTTCGAATCGGTCGAACGGCGGCTCCCTGTAACGGATCAATGGCGCAGAACCGGTCGGATCATCTTCGTCGTCGGACACACT
Source organism: uncultured Paenibacillaceae bacterium (assembly GCA_937957685.1). GTDB lineage: Bacteria > Bacillota > Bacilli > Paenibacillales > DA-C8 > Insulibacter. The sequence goes on along the minus strand of CALGAO010000032.1, from coordinate 6,129 downwards.
CTCGCTCGGCCAACTCTCCTGAAGCACGATATCAGCCCCGTTCCGATACCAGATCTGCTCCTCCATATTGCCGTTGATCGTCCTCGCTGCGCTGGCATTGTAGATGCCGGTTCCGATCGTCAGGATGAGGAAGATCATCAGCATGTGGTAACGGGCAGGCTGTCTGGAGACGAGCATCATCGCATAATACCAGCTGAATGGCCAGCGGGTTCGTCCGATACGAAAGATCAGCTTCAGCACGTACGGATAGAGCCGCAGCATGATCAGGCTGATGCCCAGGATAAATACGGACGGGATGATGAACAGCAGCGGTTCTGCCGACAACTGGATGCTGTCCACTCCGAGCGATCGCAGATCATCCAGACGTCTCGACAGATGGAAATACCCGTAGCCCCCGAGCAAGGTCAGCACAACATCCAGTCCATACTTGTGCCAGAAAGCAAGCTGTTCGAATCTGGAACGGGAACGCTTCTGTTCCACGATGCTTGTCCGCATCGCGAACACCAGCGGCAGCAGATGCAGCAGAACAGCAAACACCGCTGCAGCCGCCGCATACAAGCAGCTCTCTAACGTAATCTCCGCGGCCAGCGAATGGCGCTGAACGAAGCTCATGAAGCTGTTGGTCGAACCGAGCACTGTCGTCAACCAGCGGCCGATAAACGGCCCCGCCGCACAGGCGAGCAAGGCCATCAGCGAGGACTCCAGTGCATACAGCGCGACGATCTGCCCACGGCCAGCGCCGCGGCTCCAAAGCACGGCCAGCTCCGCCTTCTGTCGGTCGGCGATCATGCCCGATACCATGTACAGATAGAACGCGACCAGGATAAACAGCGGGACGTTGAGCGACCACAAGAGTATGCCAAGCTTCTTCTCCTGGTCCGTGTAATAGGTCAGGATCTTGACTGCCGGAGCATCCACGACCTGTGAGCTGTAATCTGCTGCCAGATAGTCCCTAAGTTCCTCATAGATGGAGTTAAACCGGTCCGCTGCATCCAGCGTGAACGACCGGTAATCAAACGACACGTACCATGAGGCAGAACGCATCGGCAACTCGGTCAATATGTCGGGGATGCGGGAGATGGTCGACTCGTCCATGAACAGAACCATATCATAGGCGCTGAGCCGCTGATGGCTCCAGTACGTGTCATACAGATCAGCTTCCGCGATGACGCCGACCGGTCTGATCCGGATGTGGGCGAGGCTGGCATCAGACGAATCGGCGATCCATTCATGACCGATGACGGTGCCGAGCCTGGCCAGCGTACGGTCGGTCAGCAGCACCTCGATCACGCCGTCAACCGGCTCATTCGACGGCATCCTGCCGTCTACCAGCCGGACGTGGTCGGCAAGACCACTTCTTGCGGCCAGCATGACGTTGCGCTTCGTTTCATAGATATTGGGATCGCCGCCTTCCGGGTACACATAGATCCCTTTGTATATGTGCTCGCGGATGTCATCCAGAACAGGCACGCGGCTTGCTCCCAGAACATTCGACTCCCAATATTCGTTCAATTCTGCGATCACCTGTTGGAGCCGGGTCGAATCGACACCCAGGAAACCGAAATTCACCTGCGCCCTGATGTTGCCCGGATATCTCGCGGTTTCCATATAGGAATCATCAAGCTCCTGGATCAGCATGCGCTGCAGAATCGCGTTCTTGTAGATCGGCAAGCTGCTCGTCAGCGCCGTGCACAGCATCATCCCGGCGAGCAGGCTGATGTACAGCCAGCGGTTCTGCAGCATCTTGCGAAACAGAAACAACAAGATAAGGATTGGCATTCGCATCTATACGCTCTCCTTCGATTACTAAGGCATGACAACCTGCTGCCCGATCTCCAGTCCCTTCACAATTTCTACCTGGCTTTGTGTTTGCAGTCCGATCTCGACATCGACTTCACGGCGCGCTTCTCCCTCCAGGATCTGCACGTATGTTCTGCCGAAGCTCTGGCGCAACGCTCTCAGCGGCAGAACGATCGTATTCTCCTTGCGATACAGCACGATCTTCGTATCTCCCCAATCGCCGAGCTCGGCGTCAGCCGGAAGATCGGGAACCTCGATAAAGATCGTGTTGCCATATTTCGCTTTCAACCGGTCATTGTCGACGAATGGAGCGCTGGCAGGCGTCTGCACAACCGTCCCGATATACACCTGGTCGTCCAGATTGAACTCGGCCTTCGCTCCCACCTGGATGTCATTCCTCGCCGACTCGAGCGGCGTTGTGAAAGCGACCCACAGATCCGACGGGTTTGCAAGCGTATACAGGACTTGATACTGCGAGACCCGATCGCCCGGCTCCACACCGGACTCGTACACGACAACGCCGTCTGCCGGAGCCAGGATTCGCGTGGCATTCAATCTTTCCTCCAGCTTGGTCAGCTCCTCTCGCGCGATCTGCAGATCCAGCATGGCGATCTTCATCTCCAGTTCGCTGCCGCTGTCTCTGACTTCGTTAAGCGTTTTCTCTTTTTTGAATACGTCAAGCTGTTTTTTCATCATATCGAGATCCAGGTTCTCCCTCTCGAGCTGGATGAGCAGATCGCCGGCACGCACCTCATCGCCTGCTTTCACGAACACCTCATCTACAGTGCCTTCCTCAGCTTCAACCTGGACGTAGGTCATCGAGCGGGACTCCAGCGTACCGGTTCCATGAACCGCATATTCGAGCGTATCAAGCTTCACCTCGACCGTTCGGACATCCGAGTCGACCGGCTTGATGAGCGGCGGTGCGAGCGGCTCTGGCTCCTTCGGCAACAGCGAACAGCCAGCTGCAGTGACCACGACAGTTGCCAGCAAGGTTGCCAGACAGATTCGTTTTCCTCTGGAATGGTTGGTCGTCAAGTTCTCTCACTCCCTGCTTCGTGATTGTTGTTCAGCTGAATCCTCAATATAATCATAAAGATTTAAACATAGATATAATCTAGCATAATCTCCCTCCCGAATCGACCAAAATCTATGAATCTTTAGCTCACATTTACATTATTTTGGAGCGGCGGCGGAGAGCATCATCTGTCTGACTGACAACAAAAGAAGCAAAAAAACGGCCAATTCGCACTGCAAAATATGAAGAATCCGGCAGGCAAGATCGCTAAGATAGAAACAGAGTCCATGTGAGGAGTTGAGCAAACGTGAAGATCATCGTAGATCAGAGAGGCAATGGCGACTTTCGTACCGTGCAGGAAGCGATTCGTCATGTGCCCGATCAATCGCTCGAGGTTACGGTCATCGAGATTCGAAACGGCCTGTACAGAGAGAAAATTGTCGTGCCGAAAGACAAGGGGCCGATCCATCTGCTCGGCGAATCAACGGATGGCACGGTTCTCGTCTATCAGGACAATGCGCATACGCTGGATTCCGTAGGCAAACCGCTGGGTACGTTCCGGAGCGGCAGCTTCTATGTCTATGCGGATGATTTCCGGGCGGAGCGTCTGACGATCCGCAATGATTCGGGACCGCGCACCGGGCAAGCCGTGGCAGCCTTCATCGAAGCGGATCGGGTCGCCTTCCGCAATGTCCGTTTCGAGGGCGATCAAGACACGCTTTATGCCGCTGGCGGGCGTCATTATTACGTGGATTGCTATATCGAAGGTGACGTCGATTTTATCTTCGGGCCTGCAACCGCCGTGTTCGACCGCTGCGAGATCCATTGCAAACGCACAGGCGGTTATCTGACTGCAGCCAATACCCCGCTGGAACGCCGTTACGGCTACGTGTTCCTCGACTGCAAGGTGACGGGCGGAGAAGGTGTGGAGCTGGTCTGGCTGGGCAGACCGTGGCGGGATTACGCTGCCGTGGCTTTCATACGGACCCATATGGATGCTTCTGTTCATCCGCTCGGCTGGCATAACTGGAGCAAACCCGAGCGGGAGTCCACCTCCCGTTATGAGGAGTTCGGCAGCACCGGGCCGGGCGCCAAGCCGGAATCGCGCGTCCGCTGGGCAAAGCAGATGACGGCGGAGGCAGCGGCATTCTATACGGTGGAACTTGTGCTGTCCGGCGATGATGGTTGGGTACCGCCGTTTTATGGTTGAACTTTGCGGCGGCTCATATGCGCAGAATACCCCGCTTCGAGATCAGCCGCATTTTCGTGCGAAGGAGGATCAGCGATCAATGGATCGATTAAGGAGAGCAACGCCCGAGCAAGCAGGCATCGACGCTAATGGGATCGGGAGGTTTATCCGTCACTTACGGATGATGAATGTGAATCTGCACAGTTTCATGCTGCTTCGCAATGGGCATGTTGTGGCTGAAGGGTATGCGCCACCGTTTGGAGCGGATACGCTCCACCCGATCTTCTCCGTCAGCAAGAGTTTTACGTCTTCAGCAGTCGGCATCGCCATCGGCGAAGGGTTGTTCTCGCTGGATGACCGGATCGTCGATCTGTTTCCGGACAAGCTGGCGGGCGAGGTCCATCCGTTCACCGCGATGATGACGGTCAGACATCTGCTGTCCATGCAAACGGTGCATCGCGGGTCAACGCGAACGGATGTCGAGGACTGGGTGGCTTCGTTTCTGAACACGCCTCCCGCCCATCCCCCCGGCACCGTGTTCGCCTACGACACGACGGCGACGCATACGCTGTGCGCCATCATCCAGCGCAGATCTGGGATGACGGTACACGATTATCTGCGGCCCAGGCTGTTCGATCCGATCGGCATCGGGCGCATCGAGTGGGAATCTTGCCCGCTCGGCATTAACAAGGGCGGCAGCGGCATCCGCTGTACGACCGAGGACATGGCCAGATTCGGCCAACTCTATCTGCAGGATGGCGTGTGGAACGGCTGGCGCATCCTGCCGGAGGGCTGGGTCGCCGCCAGCACCGCGAAGATCGTGGACAACTCCAATGCCAGGATGCAGCTGGAGGGGCGCCAAGGCTACGGCTACCAGTTCTGGAGGGGACGCTCCGGCTCCTACTGCGCCTTCGGCATGGGCGGTCAGTTCATCCTCGTCGTGCCGGATCAACAGCTCGTGCTGGCCACAACGGCCAATACCTTGCAGAACCGGGACGAACACCAACTCATCCTCGACGCCTTCTGGCAATGGATCTATCCAGCATGTGAAGATGCGCGGCGAGATCGGGAAGCGGCCGATCTGCGGCACACTGCGTCCACGCCTGGTTTGTCGTGTCCGGGTCAGCCTCCGGCGGCGGTGCACTCGCCTGTTCTCCCATCGGTTGGACGATCAGCAAACCTTGCTCACACGTCAGAGTCGCCAACGTCGATCCATGGTTCGGACACAAGCCCCCCTGTTGCTGCGGCACACTCTCTAGAGTTGCCTTGCTATCTGCCGCACAGCGCCAGCTTCGACCTTCCTGTATTCGAGGGGGCAGCAGGCCCTTATCAGCTTGCTGCCAATAAGCCGGGATATACCGCCTGTGAGTTTCAGTGGGGCGATGAATGCAAGCTGATTCTGTACGCAGAAGAACGCCAGACGGAGTGCCGGTTTGCCATGGGTAAACCGATCATTGCGCCTGATCCGTTCTTCGCACGACCATCAGGCGCATCTGCGGGCTGGGTGAATGACCGCACGCTGGTGCTGAACATTCAACTGCTGGATGAGCTTCAGATGTTTATTCTGACCTGCTGTTTCCTGGAGCGCATGCTCGTCATCCAGATCAGGCCTGTTGGCGTTATGAATGCGAGCCACCTGGAAGAAGATCTGACCGGCGTGGCATCGTCCGGCGCATGACTGGCATCGGTTGGCTCCGGGTCGGCGTCCACCGGCCAGGTTTGATGCGTTCCTGATCGTGCGGTGCCAACCTGATCGCAGGCTGCCAACGCCAACGGAACCCAATGACGTTCTTTGATCGAATGACGGGGGTATCGCGCTGCTAACGGAATCCAGTGACGCTATTCGGCGTTTTGCCCCCGACAAACCTGGTTTTCGAGGCCAATAGCGTCACGTCGGAGACTGTCTATTTTCGGTGAATAAACGAGGTCCCTTATCCCTGCTTAGCTTTTTTCACCGCCAATTTTTCCATTTCGAACCATGTTGAACCTCTGTTTGTCCTGCTGGTGTGAGTGGATGAGGGGATTTTCCTGTTTACCATTGCACTTTTCACCCTCCATTCCGTCATCAGTCGGTCATTTGGGGACGCCGAATGAACCCTGGCTTGGGATCAACCAGCTTTCG